>JBBFMJ010000017.1:0-13853 GCA_037478515.1 Thermoanaerobaculia bacterium | reverse complement strand
CTTTTTCTTTGAATTAGAAAATCAAAAAGGGGAAGGGGTTTTCCATTTTTTGGAAGATAATTTAAGAGTTCCACCATCATATCCTTTATATTTGGCCTTTTTTCCGTTATGAAAGAGGGTTTTTCTTTCATTTTTAATCTTTTTAAAATATTATTAAAGGCCTCCACAATTTGAAAGACATTAAGGTCCTCTAAAAAAAACCTTTCCTCTCCATCCTCTTCTCTGGTAGCGGTACCACCCCAAAGGGTGTAAATCTCTTTAAGCTCATCTGCCAGTTTTTTGATTTTTTCATATTCCATAAGTTGGGAAACCAGAGGAGCCCTGGGGTCTTCCTCTTTTTCTTCCCTTTCACCCCTAATCAGCATTTTTGCCTTAATATTTAAAAGGACTGAAAGCATATAAAGGTACTCAGAAACAATGGTTAAATTTAATTCCTTCATCTCCTTAAGGTAATTTTCATACTGTTCCACCAGTTTTATAATAGGGATATCAAAGATATTCATCTCTTCCTTTCTTATTAAATGAAGAAGCAAATCCAGAGGTCCTTGAAATTTTTCAATGGTAAAGATGGGGGTTTCTTCTACTGAAGCCATTTCAGAACAAAACCTATAAGAATTCCAAAAAATTTACTGAATATTCCAGTGCTTAAAATTAAAACTAAAAGGATAAGGGAAAAGGGCTGGATTTTATCCATAAATTTTCCCGCCGAATCAGGAAAGAAGCCAGAGAGCACTCCCGCTCCATCCAGGGGAGGCAATGGGATAAGATTGAAAAATCCTAAAAGGAGATTTATTACAATCATTGAAATTAAAATAATGGCAATGGGTTCTGAATAGGTACCTGGACTTGAAAAAAGCAGAAATATTTTAAAAAGGATAAAACTTATAATGCTTATTAGAAAATTTGAAGCAGGACCAGAGAGGGAAGTTAGGGCAATTCCCTTGTATGGGTCTTTAAAATTGAAGGGGTTTACTGGAACTGGTTTTGCCCATCCAAAGACAAAGGGAGACCGTACAATTATTAAAAAGGCAGGAATGATAAGGGTTCCAAATAAGTCAATATGCCTTATAGGGTTTAGGGTAATCCTGTTCAACCTCCTGCCAGTGGGGTCCCCAAGTTTATCTGCCATCCAAGCATGGGCACTTTCATGGACAGATAAAGAAAAAAATAATATCACTACTTGTACAATTATATAGGGCAAATTTTCCATCTAAAAAAACTATCATAAAAAATGAAAATTATCAAGGCAATTTATTTTTTAAATTTTAGTATTAAAACCATCTAAAACCAGAGTTTAAAAGTTCTATGGCTGCTTCCACAACTTTCTCATCATACCATTTTCCTGAAAGTTCCTTTATCTGTTTTATCACATCCTGAATTGGAAGGGCTGGCCTGTAAGGCCTGTGACTGCACATAGCATCTATGGCATCTGCCACTGCCAGAATCCTGGCTTCTTCAAGTATTTGATTTTTTGTAAGGCCATTGGGATATCCACTTCCATCTACATGTTCTGAATGTTGAAGTACAATTTCAGAGACAGGCCAGGGAAATTCTATTCCTTTTAAGATTTCATAGCCCTTCTGAGCATGGGTTTTAATTAGTTCTGTTTCAATGGGGAGAAGTTTTCCTGGTTTTGCAAGGATTTCAGCAGGAATGGCAATTTTTCCCACATCATGGACATGGGCTGCCAAACGAAGGCCTTCAATTTTTTCACTGGGAAGCCCTAATTTTTTTGCAATGGCACAGGCAAGTTTTGCAGTTCTTCCCTGATGTCCAAAGGTGGTGGCATCCCTCAGTTCCACAGCATTTGCCAATGCCATAACTGTGGCTTCCAGAGTGGACTGGATTTTATAGAAGTTATTTATCTTTTCTGCTTCCATCAGAATTCTTTCTGTTATATCTCTTGAAACTCCCACTACTCCTTTTATTTTGTTTTTAAAATAAAGGGGAGATAGTTTTACGGAAAACCAAAGAGTTCTTCCTTTATGATTCTGCCAGTACTCAAATTCTGCTGATTTTCCCTTTAATGACTCAGAGAAGGCTTCATTCATTTTTTCCACAAAAATCTCGGGAAAAACCTCTGTAAATTTTTTCCCCACGAAAACTTCTTGAGGAAGGTCTGAAGAGTCCTTTATTTTTGAATGATAAAAGGTAAACCTTCCTCTTCTATCAAAGGAAAATACAGAGTCCTCCAGAGCTTCCAGAAGGGCTTTCATTTTGCCTTCTGAGATTTTAAGTTCATTTTTTGCCTTTCTCTCTTCTTCCTTTATTTCCAGGGAATAGAGGGCAAACCCTATCTCTGTGCCAATCTCTTCAAGAAAGGTTCTTTCCTCCAGATCAAAGGAATTTTCTTCTAAAGCATACAGATTTATGGATCCCCAGAGTTTATTCCCTATTTTTATGGGCACAAGACAGAAACTTTTAAATTTTAATTCCTGGCAAATTTGGTTCCACTCTTGGTATTCTTCGTATTTGTAAGGAATTTTCCCATACAAAATTTTTTTCTGTTTTAAAAGAAGATTTTCTGGTATATTTCCTTTAATTTTTTTTATCTTTATTAAAAAGTCATCTTCACTATATTCTATTGCTGGATAGATATTTTTTTTCTTTGCCTTTCCAATCCAGGCAAAACTATAACCTTTAACCCTTCTCAAATTTTCCCAAATATTGCTGATGAGATACTTTTCCCTTTTTCCTTCAAGTATGGCTTGGTCAATTTTATGAATGGATTTTAACAGGGATTCCAGATGAAGCAATTTTTCTTCCCTTATTTTTTTTTCTGTTATATCTCTAAAAATTACCAGTATTGATTCTTTTCCTTCAAATTTAATAGGGGCAGCTGCTACTTCTACATAAATGGGTCTACCTTTCAAAGTTATAAAAATTTCTTCCACCAGATTTTTGAATACCACTCCTCTGGATAAACTTTTGATTCTTTCCGCCACAAAGGTTTTGTATTTTTCATGAACAAAGGAAAGGGTCCTTTTCCCCACAATTTCTTCCTTGCTTTTTCCTTCCAGAGCCTTAACACAGGCATCATTTACAAAGATAATTACCCCCTCAGAATGTATTGCCACGGGATCGGGAAGTATTTCCAGAGCCAACCTCAACCCTTTTTCTTTTGAACTATTGGAATTCTTTAATTTATTCATAAACTTTGCTCTGCTTCTATTATAACCTATCTATAAATTTATTTCCAAATGTTTTATAATTTAAATATGAAAGAAATTTTTTTTCTTTTGGCATTATCCTCTTCTATGCTTTTTTCAGAAGTTTTAGAAATTTATTGCAGAGATAGTTCCAATTCCAGTTTTCTGGACTGTCAGATGGATTTAGATGGAAAAATATTCGATATTTATAAGGGAAAGAATGTTTTTTCTTTTCAGGAAGGCAAATATGAAATTGTGGTAAAAAGGGAGGGATATAAAAATTTAGAAGCCCAGTTTTCTTTCCCTTCAAAATTGGATTCTATAACTTTTTATCTGGCCCCTGAAGAGGAAAAATATATCTGGGAAGATCTGAAAGGGAGGCAAAAGATAGAAGGTTATGTTTATGATAAAGAAAAAGGGATTCCCCTTGATAAGGCTCTTGTAAAAATCGGGGCTCTGGAATATTATACTGATGAAAAGGGCTATTTTGAAATTGAAATTACTCCTCGGGATTTTGAATTTGGAGAGACCCTTCCAGTTCTGGATGTATGCTTTTTTAAATCAGGTTATAAAGATCTTTGTTTTGAAAAAGTGATAAATATTGAAGGGATTTTAAAACTTCTTGTAGATATGGAAGGTGGAGAAGGGAAGACCTATGTTGAAAATGAACACCATTTTTTTAATTTAGATTACCCTGAAGGAAAAGAGGAAGAAGAGGAAGGTTTGCCAGTGGAATATGTAAAACTCACAGATTATCTTCCGGAGCAATTTCTTCTTCAAGTTATAGACCCTCCCGATTCCATAAGGGTTGGGACAAATTGTATCTGTTACACTTGTTCTTCTGTGGAAGTTATGTCTCTGGAAACTTATGTGAAAAGGGGATTAAATGATGAATGGATTTCAACCTGGAATACCCATTCCTTAAGGGCTGGTTCCATTGCATACAGATCCTATGGTTCTTATTATGTTTATAATCCCATAAACCCAAACTATGATATTTGTGCTTCCACCTGCTGTCAAGCATACGATTCTGATACCAACACCTCCACAAACCTTGCAACGGATAAAACAGCAGGGATACTGCTTCAGAGAAATGGTTCCATTTTCAGGGCTGAATACTCCGCAGAAAACAATTCCTGGGATGACCCCAATGATGGGCGAACTTGCACAAACACAGACCTTTCCTGTGGAAATGGCTATGCTGGTTCCCCTGCCTATTCCTGGCCCTGCCTTTCTGATAGCCCTTGCAGTGGTTATGGATGCTACGGGCATGGAAGGGGGATGTGCCAGTGGGGAACTCAGAGGTGGGCTGCCAGTAATTCAAAATTATGGAAATGGATTGTAAACCATTATTATAACAATCTGGGTTCTGGTTCAGGCCTCAGAACTGCCTATGTGACAAGTCCCTTTTCCATAAACTCTGTTACGCCTATCCCTTCCACAATCTATCCTGGGGACTCTTTTACAATAAATTTAAATGTTACAAGTTTTGCAGAAATCACCCATTCCCAGATTATGATTGGTGCAAGTTTATATAACCCTTCCACGGGATATATTTCAGACCCTGCCAATGATAATAAGATTACTTTAATTCCTGGCTCAAACAGTCCTTCAAGGCAATTTGCCACTTCCTCCAGTATTCCTGAAGGCACCTATAATTTAATTGTGGCACTATGGCTGGATGTGGATGAAAATAATATAATTACGGGAGATGATTTATCTCTGGTAACTTATACCCTTTCAAATGCTATTTATGTAAGCGGGATTGTTTATGGAACCTGCATTAACCCTTACATTGTACCATCCTTTCCCTTTACCCATTCTTCCAGCAACAATTCCCAGCAAAACCTTTCTTCCTATAACTGTAATTCCCTTATAAATACCTCAGGAAAGGAAACCCTTTACGAAATTACCTTAAGTCAGGAAGGCATATTGGAGGCAACAATTGCTCCTTCTGAGGGTATAGATTTATTCCTTACAAAGGGCTGCAGCAGTTCCTCCTGTATCTCCTTTGGGGATTCTCAAATTATTGAATATTTACAATCAGGGGTTTATTATTTGATTGTGGATGGCTCTTCCACAAGTTCTTATAGTTTAAATTTGAATTTCAATCCTTTGGATAGATCCAGACCCTCTGACAATACCTCTTTGAGGTTGACTAAATCATCAAATCAGCTTCTTCTAAGCTGGGAAAAGCCCGCACTAAATATCTATGGAGGGGCTGAAAATGTCACAAAGACAAATATTTTCAGGGGAACAGACCCTTCAAATTTAAAGTATTATAACTTTTCCACAGGAAACTCCCTTTTACTTGATGACCTTTCAAGTTCAGAAAATTATTTTTATAGATTAAGTTTTGAAGATTTTTATGGAAACAGATCCCTTCCCTGTCAGCTGGAAACCATAGTGGATAATCCAGAGGCAAATTTTGAAGGAAACTGGCTTGTCTCCTCTTCTCTGCCTGATAAATGGGGGGAAAACTATGCTTCTGCCAGTGGTTCTTCCATTGATTTAAACAGAGCCCACTATAATCCCATTCTCCATTGCCCCAATCAAAATTATGGTGTATATGTTTTTTATCCTGCTTCTTTAAATGAATGCACTTCCACAAAATTTACTTTAAATCACAGTTCAGGAAGCACCCTATTTTATCTGGATCAAACAAAAAATGGAGGAAAATGGAATTTTTTAGGAAGTTTTTATTTTGATAAAAGTTATAGCGGAATAATTTCAGATGGGAGTTGCACTTCGGACAAAGTTTCTATATCAGATGCTATTAAATGGGTTCCAACCCCATCTCAGGAATTTATAATGGATGATGATGAGGCAATCTTTTCAGGAGATTGGATAAAGGCGGTTTCCAGTTATGGTTATAATGGGGATTACTTCTGGCGTTCCACAGGCGGAACTGGTTCCAATTATGCACTATGGGTGCCTTATCTTTATGAAAGGGGAAATTATGATATATATGTATGGTATAGGGAAGGTACAAACAGATCTACCCAAGCACCTTATTCAATAACCACTGCCACAGGGGATATCACCATTTATGTAAACCAACAAATAAATGGAAGTCAGTGGTTTTATATAGGAAACTTTGAATTAAATCCTTCCACGGCTCAAATAAAACTGACAGACAATTGCCCTTCAGGTTATGTAGTGGTGGCAGATGCAGTCAGGTTCCTAAAAACTCCCTGAAAATTTAAAATATATTTAATTTTTTTTTAAATTGTATTATAATATTTATTGTGAAGAAATTTATAAATATTTTGATATATATTTTTATTCCCTTTTATCTTTTTTCTCATAAATATTCCTTTAAAAATTATACAAATGCCGATGGGCTTCCCCAGGCACAGGTAATATCCATAACGCAGGACTCTATCGGGAGAATCTGGGTTTCTACCCATTGTGGCATTGCCTATTATGATGGTTATGAATTCAAAACCATAAATAAGAAAATGGGACTTCCCACAAACTATGTATACAATATTCTTTTTAAAGATAATAAGATTTTAGGAGGTGGAAGTTTTTCCCTTTTTGAAATTGATTTATATGGAAAAAAAGAGATTAAATTTTTAAGCTTACCTTATGTGGTCAGGGATTTTTGTCCTCTGAGGGAGAAGTTATTTTTTGCCACTGATGAGGGTTTTTTCGTATATAAAAATAATAAAATTTTTAAACTGCTGCCCTTCCCCCCTGCCAGTGGGAAAAATACTATTATGGAAAAGAATGGTGTCCTTTTCTATTTATCTAAAAATTCAATTTATAAGGTAAAAGAAGATGGCTCCTGGGAAAAGCTTCTGGAAAGCAACGCAGGACTCTGTACCATCAACTGTTTTAAGGATAAGTTTTTAATTGGGGGAGAGGATGGGCTTTACCAGTTTGAAGGAAAGGAGTTGGTTAAATATAAAGATTTGCCAGAGGTTCAGGACCTTCTTATTTCAAAGGAAGATATATGGGTTGCAACTTTTAATGGATTATATTTAATTCAAAAGGATAGAGTTTTCCCCATAGGCAAGGAGGAAGGACTTCCCTCAAATGAAATATATTGTCTTTTTAAGGATAGGGAAAATATATTATGGATAGGAACAGACAATGGGGTTTCAAAACTTCAATCCTTGGGTTTTGAAAATTATGTCTCTGAAAAGGGTTTGTTTTCTGCTTCTGTTTGGTCCTTTTTAGAGATGGAGGATGGGAGTGTTTTAATTGGAGGGGATAAGGGTTTTGGAATTTACAAAGAGGGGTCTGTTAAGGAAATTGATTTGAAAGAAATTAATGGTTCTTCAATTAGATCTATTGCCAGGTTAAAAAATAAAATCCTTCTGGCTGTGCAAAATAAGGGAATTTATTCCCTGGATATGAAAAGAGGCTTTAAATTACAAAGATTTATAGAAAACAAGTTCCAGGGGATTTTTGAAATTTTCAAAGACAGTCAGGATAATTTGTGGATTTCCACTAGAAATGGATTATATAGATTCAGCCATAACAAAATTGATTATTACAATAAAGAAAAGGGATTGCCTGATGACACGATTTTCAAAGTTTTAGAGGACCCTTTGGGAAGGATACTGGCTCTTACAGATGGAGGTATTGCTATATATAAAAATTTAAGATTTGAAATCCCCGAGGAATTTAAATTTCTTTTAGGAAATTCCATTCGTTCTATGATTTTTGATAAGGAAAGAATCTGGATTGGCACCCTGGGAAATGGTCTTTTCTTTTTTGATGGAAGGAAATGGGAGAATATAACAGAAGAAAAGGGGCTTCCTTCGGACAATATCTGGTCTATGGAAAAGGATGACCTGGGCTTTATGTGGATAGGGACAAATAAAGGAATAGTTATGTTTGCCGAGGGTTATTCCTGTCTCTTTAACTCCAATGATGGGCTGAAAGGAGATGAGGTTACCTTAAATGGAGTTTTAAAAACCAGGGATGGAAAGATATGGTTTGGCTTAACCAGCGGGGCTTTAATGTTGGATCCTTATAAAATAGAACCAAATTTAAATCCCCCTGAAATTTATATTGAAAAGCTGGAGACAGAAAAAAGAGTAATACCTGCAGAAGGAAAGGTAGAACTTTCTCCTTCTGAAAGAAGGGTTTCCATTTATTTCAATGGTTTAAGTTTTCAGGATGAGACAGAGATTTATTACAGTTACAGGTTAAATCCCATTGAGGACTGGAGCAAGCCAATTCAGGATAGAAAAGTCACCTATAGCAATTTAAAACCCGGCAATTATATTTTTGAAGTCAAGGCATGCAATGCTTCCTGGATCTGGAATGATAATCCCTTTACTTTAAAAATTGATAAACTCCCTTATTTTTATGAGAAGGCTTCTTTTAAATTTATCTTGGGATCCCTATTTATGTTTTTAGTTTTGCTATATTTCAGAAAAAAAACAAGGGCTGTAAGAGAGGAAAAGGAGAGGCTGGAAAGAATAATAAATGATAAGACAAAGGAACTTCAGGAAAGATTGAAGGAACTCTATGTGCTATCCACCACGGATTTTTTAACCAAAGTTTACAATCGCGGTCACTTTGAGAAATTGCTCAAGGAAGAGATTAAAAAGGCAAAGAAGGAAAATAAGACCATAGGCCTTGCAATTCTGGATCTGGATCATTTTAAAGATTTAAACGATGAATTTGGGCATTCTATGGGAGATAATGTGCTGGTGGAGTTTGGAAAACTTTTAAAAAATACCTTTAGAACCACCGATATTGTTGCCAGATATGGAGGGGATGAATTTGTAATCCTCTTTCTTTCTACAGAGCCAGAGGGTTGCCTTAGCAGATTAAAAGATTTAATGTCCAGGGTAAAGGATATTGTTTATGAGTCAGAAGAAAAGAAAATTATCCTCTCTTTAAGTATAGGAGTGGTGTTTGTAAGCTTTCAGGAGGAAAAAACTATTGAACTGGAGGATTTTCTGAAGAAAGCAGATAAAGCTCTTTATGAAGCAAAGAATAAGGGCAGGGATACTATAATAGTTTATCATCTATAATTTTAAAGAGAAATTCTTCACTGAAAATAATAGATTACCTTATGTTCCCCAAATCAAATTTTTATGCTAAAATGAAAGTTTATGGATTTTATAAGAATAAGGGGAGCCAGAGAACATAATTTAAAAAATATAGACCTGGATATTCCAAGGAACAGGTTTATTGTGATAACTGGTGTCTCTGGTTCGGGTAAGTCCTCCCTTGCCTTTGATACCATCTTTGCAGAAGGACAGAGGAGATATGTGGAATCCCTTTCCACCTATGCCAGGCAATTTCTGGAACTTATGGACAAGCCCGATGTGGAATCCATTGAAGGACTTTCCCCTTCCATAGCAATCCAGCAAAAATCCACTTCCCATAACCCCAGATCCACTGTGGGCACCACCACGGAAATTTATGATTACCTGCGCCTTCTCTATTCCACCATTGGAAAACCTTTCTGCCCCAATTGCCATATTCCCATAGAAGCATTGTCTATTCAGCAAATTGTAGAATATGTGAAAGCAAAGGGTAAAAATAGGGTTGTAGAAATTTATGCACCAGTGGTGGAAGGGAGGAAGGGGGAATATCTTAAACTTTTTGAACAAATATTAAAGGAAGGATTTTCAAAAATCAGAGTGGATGGGAAAATTTATGAAGTGGAGGAGGTTCCTGAACTTGAAAAACATAAAAAACATAACATAGAAATATTCATTGATAAACTTAATATAAAGGAAGAAAATGATAGGAGACTCTTTGATTCCGTAGAAGTGGCTTTAAGGGCTGGAAGGGGTAAAATAGTTGTCAGTGTGGAAGGAAGAGAAGAGATACTTTCAGAAAAACACTCCTGCCCAAAATGTAACTTTTCTTTTGGGGAAATTTCCCCACGCCTTTTTTCTTTTAACTCTCCCTTTGGTGCCTGCAAGACCTGTTCCGGCCTTGGTTTTTTGAGGAAGATTTCTATTGACCGGCTCATTCCAGATAAAAACCTATCCTTAGAAGACGGCTGTATCACCCTGTATGGTCCCGATTCGGAGGCATGGAAGATAAAACAGATAAAACAATTGGCACAGCATTTTAAAATTTCTCTTAAAAAACCCTGGAAAGATTTGCCAGAATATTTTAAAAAAATAATACTCTATGGCTCTTCCGAGGAATACCCATTTTTATGGGTTTCAGAAAAAAGCACCTATTCCTATTCTGGAAATTTTGAAGGGATAATTCCCAATCTGGAAAGAAGGTATATGGAGACCTCCTCTCCTTCCATAAGGCAGGAGATTGAACAGTTTATGGCTTTTGAGGAATGTCCTGAATGCCAGGGAAAGAGATTAAAGAGGGAAGCCCTATCAATTCTCATAGGAGATTACAGCATTGCCGATATCTCCTCTTTTACCATTGAAAAAATGCTCCATTTTTTTAAAACTTTAAAATTGACAGAAAAGGAAAGGAAAATCTCGGAAAAAATATTTAAAGAAATTATAGAAAGGTTAGGTTTTTTAATTGATGTAGAGCTTTCTTATCTTACCATTGACAGGGCATCCCATACCCTATCTGGAGGAGAAGCCCAGAGGATACGCCTTGCCACACAGGTGGGCTCTAAACTGACAGGAGTTTTATATGTTCTGGATGAGCCTTCCATTGGGCTCCATCCAAGGGATAATGGAAAACTTCTTCAAACCTTAAAAAAATTAAGGGATCTTGGGAATACTGTAATTGTAGTAGAACACGATGAAGAAACCATTTCTTCTGCAGATTTTATTGTGGATTTAGGTCCTGGGGCAGGGGAAAAGGGTGGTTATGTAGTGGTTTCGGGAACTGTTGAGGAGATTTTAAAACACCCTTCTTCCATTACAGGGGCTTACTTGTCTGGAAGATTAAAATCCCTTGAAAGAAGAGAGAGAAGAAAGGGAAATGGTAAATTCCTGAAAGTCCTGGGGGCAAGGGAAAATAATTTAAAGAACATAGATGTTTCCTTTCCTTTAGGGACTTTTATTTGTGTAACTGGGGTCTCTGGTTCTGGAAAATCCACCCTTATAGAAGAAGTTTTATATAAGAATATATTATGGAAGAATTATAGGGGAGGGGAAAAGGGTGGAGAGTGTGATGGTATTTTAGGGCTTGAGTATGTCCAAAGGATAATTGATATTGATCAAAGCCCCATTGGAAGAACTCCCAGGTCCAATCCTGCAACCTATACGGGGCTTTTTACACCCATCAGGGAACTTATGTCTAGGACAGAGGAAGCCAGGATGAGGGGGTATAAACCAGGGAGGTTTTCATTTAATGTAAAAGGGGGAAGGTGTGAGGCCTGTGGAGGGGATGGCTCTGTAAAAATAGAAATGCATTTTTTGCCGGATGTCTATGTTACCTGTGATGTTTGTGCTGGAAAAAGGTACAATAGTGAAACCCTTGAAGTGAAGTTTAAAGGGCTTTCCATCTGGGACATTTTAAACTTAACTGTGGATGAAGCCCTGGAAGTTTTTAAAAACCATCCCTCCATTGTAAGGATTTTAAATACCCTAAAAGCAGTAGGGTTGGGTTATATAAAATTAGGGCAGCCAGCTCCAACCCTTTCAGGCGGAGAAGCCCAGAGGATAAAACTTTCCAGAGAACTTTCAAAGAATTCCAAAGGGCATACCCTATATTTATTAGATGAACCCACAGTGGGGCTCCATTCAGATGATGTAAAAAAGTTACTTCTGGTCTTACATCAGCTTGTGGATAGGGGAAATACTATAATTGTGGTGGAGCATAATTTAGATGTAATTAAAACTGCTGACTGGATAATTGATTTAGGTCCTGAAGGTGGAGAGGCAGGGGGATACATAGTTGCCCAGGGGAAGCCAGAGGAAATAATTGAGGAAAAAAAATCTTATACTGGATTTTATTTAAAAAAGGTATTAAAATATTAAGGTAGCCGCAGGCTTTAGCCTGCGCAATAAAAGGGGGTAATATGATTAATGAACGGCTTTTTCCAGAACCCTGGAAGGTAAAGGTAGTTGAAAAAATACATCTCCTCCCTAAAACAGAGAGGCTGGAAGTTTTAAAAAAGGCAAAGTTTAATGTATTTTTTATACCATCTAAGGCAGTTTTTATTGACCTTCTGACCGACTCTGGTACCTCTGCTATGTCTGATGAACAATGGGCAGGTCTTATGGTGGGGGATGAGGCATATGCTCAGGCAAAATCCTGGGAAAAGTTTGAAAGTACAGTAAAAGAGATAACGGGATATAAATATGTAATTCCAACCCATCAGGGAAGGTCCGCGGAACACCTTTTATTTTCTGTTCTTTTAAAAAAAGGGCAAAAAGTTCCTTCAAATAACCATTTTGATACCACCAGAGCAAATATTGAAGCCCTGGGTGGAGTTGCCTTGGATCTGGTAATAGATGAAGGAAAGGACCCCCATTATATCCACCCCTTTAAAGGAAACATAAATCTGGAAAAATTGGAAAATTTGCTTAAAAAGGAAGGAAAAAATGTTCCCTTCTGTATGCTTACAGTTACCAATAACGCTGGAGGCGGACAACCCGTTTCCATGGAAAATATATTTCAGGCATCAGCAATCTGTAAAAAATATAAAAAAATGCTTTTTTTGGATGCCTGCAGGTATGCAGAAAATGCCTATTTCATCAAATTGAGGGAGGAGGGGTATGGTGATGTTTCAGTTCCAAAGATTGCCAGAGAGATGTTTTCTTATGCTGATGGTTGCACTATGAGTGCAAAAAAGGATGGGCTTGCCAATATTGGTGGATTTATTGCTTTAAATGATGAAGAAATTTTCAATAAAGTTAAAAGCCAACTTATTTTAAAGGAAGGTTTTCTAACCTATGGAGGGCTTGCTGGAAGGGATCTGGAAGCCATTGCTGTGGGCTTGAAAGAAGCACTGGATGAAGAGTATTTAAGATTCAGAACAGATCAGGTGCGCCTCTTTGGGGAGATGATAAAAGCCCAGGGTGGGTCTATTTTGGAGCCAGTAGGGGGGCATGCGGTTTACTTGGATGCCCTGTCAATCCTTCCCCACATTCCTCAGAAATTTCTTCCAGCCCAGGCACTTACAATTTATTTATATTTGGAAGGAGGGGTTAGGGCAGTGGAGATTGGTTCAGTGATGTTTGCAAAGAAAGTGGGAAAAAAGATAATATATCCTCCTATGGAACTTGTTCGCCTTGCAGTTCCCAGAAGGGTTTATTCCTCAGACCATCTTGCTTATGTATCAGAAGTGGTGGGGGAGGTAATGAGAATAAAGGAAGAAATTTCTGGGTTTAAAATAACCTATGAGCCAAAGTATTTAAGACATTTTACTTCCCATTTTGAACCCGTTAAGGAAATAAAAATATAATCTTGGGAGTGCCATTACGCCTTTAAAAAATTTTACAGCAATTATACATAAGGAAGGAAAAATTTATGTTGCGGAATGCCCAGAGGTAGGGACTGTAAGTCAGGGATTGAGCATAGATGAAGCAATTAAAAATTTAAAGGAAGCCACAGAATTATACTTAGAAGAATTTCCTTTGAAAAAAACACCAAAACCCTTAATAACTTTTTTTGAAGCAATAGTAGATGCCTAAGCTGAAAAAAATTTCGGGAAAAGATTTAATAAAAATACTTGAAAAAGTAGGATTTGAAAAAATAAGGCAGAAAGGTTCTCATATTATCCTTAAAAAGAAGACGGAAAAGGGCTTTATAGGTTGTGTTGTTCCACTTCATAAGGAGCTTGCAATAGGC
>JBBFMJ010000016.1:0-14752 GCA_037478515.1 Thermoanaerobaculia bacterium | reverse complement strand
TCTATTTATTATACAATATATTCTTAGTTTGTCAAATTATTTTGGCTTATAAATCGACTTTTGGCACAAGCCCTAAATTCAGCCCCTATTGTGCTACTGTTCTGCTGCTCTTCTGCTCTATCTTTACGGACAATTTCCATGTGCCCCACAGCTGCTCTGGAAGGAAGAAGGGAGGGAAGAGCAAAGTCCCACAGCACATTGCAATATGTAGGAAGCATCCAGGGCTGTTATCATGGAATTTCCATTGGTATCGGCTTTGCATTCCTGAGAGGGAGTAAAGGTTATAAGCCCTGTTATATATTGAAGGGTCAGGGAAGCATCCAGAGCAGTTATGTTTCCATTTTCAGAGGGGTCCCCTAAATCAGCTGCACATCCCCCTGTCCCTGTGCACTGGTTCATATTACAAGAAGGTACCTGATTATAGGTCAGAGTTATGTCATCCACTATCAGATGGAACATATTTGCTGCACTGGTGCAATGGAAACCAATGTAATAGGTTCCATTGGCGGTAACTGTAAACTGATAGGACCTTAAGGTGCAGGTAGTGTTTGTGAAGGTCTGCTCTGGCATTATGGTAATTGTCTGTCCTGAAGGATCATTGGAAAGCCCGCATTTTACTTCCATCTTTTCTGGATACAAAGAACTGTAAACCTTTTGATTGAAATTTAAGGTATAGGTTATTCCTGCATTAAGATTAAGCCCTGGGGTGTATGCCCAGGAATCTGCTGGTTGCAAGTAGTTGTAGGGATAGTAAATACCCCCTACTGCATTGCAATAGTAAGAGGTGGTGGTCTGCCAGTCATTTCCACTGGTCTTGCTCTTTGTCCAGCCTGCAGGAAGATTTGGTGGTGTTATACTACTGAAATTTTCAGCAAATAAGGTTACCTGCCCTCCGGGAATTGCCTGCCCTACTGCTAAACTGAAAGTGTCATCCCAGCTTCCTTCATTGGAGACAATATGTATATTAAAATTCAAGGTGGTTCCACAGGTAAGCCCTTCATCTACCTTAAATGAAAAATGGTCTGGGTTTGAGGTTCCAGTTCCATCGGTGGGGATATTGGGAAAGGTGGCAGAGTTATCTGTAATGGTTACTCCAGGGGTTGTGGAAGACATTGTGGCGGAAATCCCTGTGGTGCCTGCTGTTCCGTTGTTGTGAAGGGTTATTTGAAGTAAAATATCTTCCCCTGCATCAATTATTCCATTACCCGATCCAGAGCCAGTTCCATTGCAGGTATCTGTAAAGGTGGAGGAATGGTATTCCAGAGAAGGTCCACACCCTTGAGGCGGATAGAGTAAAGTCAAAGACCAGGAATTCAAAGTCCCCGAATCAATGCTATAATCATCACTTACTTCCAGTTTCCACTGCCCCTGAGCATTTTTTCCAATCAAGGTAGAAAGGGACCCCTCTGGTTTGAAGGTTCCTGTGAAGGGAGGGGTGCCTGCTGTAATGGAAGTGGTGGCTTCATCATCAAAGACAGTGTTTATGTAATTGTCCCCGCTTGATCCGTTGTCTGTGGAAAGTTCCACCCTTGTTCCATCGGGAGCAATTAGATAGATATCTAAATCAGCATCATAGGTGTGTGTTATATTTTCAATGGTTACTATTACTTTTTGTATAATTTTATTATCCGGGACATTTATAACCGAGGTGACTGTTCCAGGGTCAGGGATTGCTTTTGGGACATCCGTGGAGACATAGGTGGGACTCACATTTATCCCCGTGGTGAAGGTATAAAAGGAGCCACTGTTGTCGTTAGTGCTTTCATTTCCAGCTGCATCTTTGGATTTGACATAGTAATAATAATTGGTACATTCCGTAAGCCCTGTAAGTTTAACATCGTGGTTTGTGACCAGATTTGAAACAAAGGCACTTCCTGAAGAGGGAGGAAGGGTGGTTCCATAAATCACAGTACTATCTGAAAGTTCATCGGTATTCCATAAAATATCTGCAGTGGTGCCCATTACATTTTCCGAATGGACATTGGTTATTACGGGTCCTGTACAATCAATTGTCCTGGTTAAATCTACATTTACATTTGGAGTGCCACAATAATCTGGATCAATATACCTTATATATAATGTATCTCCATTTGATACCCTTACCTGGGTAGGCCCTGGTGTTGAAGAAGTGGTGGTGGTAAAAGAGCCAGTGTAAGTGGCAGAACCAGGGGGGTTATTTGTAAGGGTTATTGTTTTGTGAGTTCCATCAGTGGTGGACCAAACCTCTATCTGGACAGGATTTGAAACCGTGGAATCTGTGAGGGTTACCTGAACTGTGTCAGCACAATTGTAAATATCCTTGTCTAAAACCATATTTCCAGCACAGGGCTGGGGAGTTAAACTTATACAGTTGCTCATTGGGGATACACAGGAGTCGTTACTGGTGGCTGCTTGTATCCTGTAATAATAGGTTATTCCATTTGCAAGGGGGGTGTCTGTAAAGTTTGTTGAAGGGGCATTTACAGTCCCTATCTTTGTAAATCCAGAATCACAGGAGGTTTCGTTTCTGTAAATAAAGTATCTCGTGGCTCCTGAAACTGAGTTCCAGCTTAAATTGTTGGAGTTACTTCCAATGGTCCCTGAAAGGGCTGGTGCTGTAAGGGATGGGCAGGAGGTTTGATTCTGGTTTGCAGGATCCGAGGCATTCCCGCAAGCAATGTTGTGCCTTGCCAGTGCTTGGTAAATGCAGGCAGCGTGGGGTGTTCCATTTGAGGGACCATCCCCATCATCATCAATTGCTCTGAAAAGAGTATATAAGGTATTTCCACCACAACCATTGGAACTGGGTGGACTTGCTGTGCAGTTATACATATTTCCCAGTTGAGGCATAGAAGAGTAAAAGAGGCGGTCCATAAGCTGCCATGCAGTATTTTGTTCCATACCGCAAAGGGTTGGAAGGTCTCTGGTAGCCATATCCCACAATGCCTGTGTGGAGATACCTGACTCGCAGTGGTCTTCCTTTCCACAGGGACCAAAATAGGATCCACTATCACATCCACTCCACACAGTTCCATAATTGTTTATTGTCCAGGGAGTATTTTTTTGATGTTTTGCCCAGTCAGCATCCCTTATGCCTGAACAGGAAGTACAGCAGTCCCCGTATCCATCACAGTTAAAACCGGAACCACCAGGGGCAGCCCCACAACCTAAGGTGCTCTGCCAGAATCCACCCCCTGCACAGGACTGGTGGGTTTGAAGAATTGCAGTCCAGTCTGCCCTGGTCTCCACAGGTGGGGAATCTCCGCCAGAACCATCGTAGTCGTCCATTCCATGCCCCCATTCGTGTAAAGAAACACCGGGAATTTCACCTGTGTTTCCACAGGTATATCCGTAATAGGAGCCCGATTTGAAAAAATTTACTGAAGTGCCATTCCAGTATGCATTACAGGCCTGATTTATATTTACATTATCAGTAAGGCGTCCCTGAAGCCAGCTATTAGCTGGCAAATAAGTATATGCTTTCATCTTAATCTGGGCTACATTCCAGTACTGGGTTCTGGCTGAATGGGTATTTCCAGCCCCACCAAAGCCAGGGGTTGTGCAATCGGTGCCAGAAGAGGTTCCAAAGTTTATTATTCCCTGGGCATCAGAGTTAAGGGATATGGTGCCGCAGTTGTCATTTATTTTTACAGAACCCACAAGACCCGCGGAGCCAGTTCTTCCTGTCATAGTGGAGGTTCCGGTATTTCCAGGGAAGGAGCCAGATACATCGGTATATAAGTTTGTCCCGTAATCACAGTAGGGAAAGGGCATTACTTCTTCCACCTGCACTGGATTTTTATCTGTTTTATAAACCCCACCCTTTATAAGCCCATATTTGTTTATATCTAAAAATTCCACTACCTCACCTGTTATGGCATCAATCCTTGCCCTCCAGGTTCCCATGACACCTGGCCTTGTAAATATCAATTCCCAGACAAGCAGGTAATCTATTCCGCTCCCAAAAGTGGCATTGAAGATGTCTGGATTCATACCCTTTGGAGTTATAGGAATGATCAAAAGTTTTCCCCTTTCAATTACTTCATCCTTTGGGCTTAAAATTCCAGAAAGATAACTGTTTAAAATCTGCCAGGCATCACTGGAGCTAAATTTTGGATTTGTATCAATACTTATATTTCCAAGGTTTTGAAGGGAAAGGTTTATTAAATTTCCATTGTTTATCAAGAAATAGACAGAACCACCTTCAATTTTAATTCCCTTGTAATATGCCTGGAACCTTAAAGTATGAATGCTATTTCCAATGTAAATTGAACCTTCTTTATCTAAAACTAAATCAAAATTCTCAATTTGAAAGACATTTTTATAATTTTTTAAAAACTCCCTGGCTTTCGTTTCAAGGCAGCTCAGATCACAGGTTTCCACTAAAAAGTTTGCAGGTCCGGGCATCCAGGGGATAGCCCCTCCTTCCAGAAGGGAAATTCTTCCAGTCCTTTCATCTATAAAGACATTCCAGTTTGGACCCAGTTGTTGAAGCATCCTCTGGTATTCATTATAATTTGGAATTTTTCCAGAAATTTCTTCCAGTTTTGAAATTGTCCTTACAACCCTTGTATATGGGGCTCTGTAAAGGAAACTGTCGAATTCCGTCTGCTGGTCCTTTTGTTTAAAGGAAAAAAGTTCCAGAGAAAATAGTAAAGATAGAGACAAAATAAAATAGAAAATTTTTCTCATACAACCTCCTAATTCTTACTTCTTTAAATAATAACAGTTGGATATGATAAAAGCAATTGTATTAAGGCCAGACGCAGTTGTAATTTAAGTCCACTGGATAGGTTGCTTCCAGATAAATGGGATCCCCTGTCTCTTCAAAGACCTTTGAACCATATACAAAAAGGGCAGGGGTTCCCTGACCATCTTTTGGGGAATAATCTTCAATTGTAACTTTCAGAGAATAGCCATCCACATCGGTGAGGCTATATTCCTGCTGTAAGAAATAATTTATCTGAAAGTGTCCCAGAGGACCTAAACTTTTTATTACCTTTTTTGATCCCACCAGAGTTCCACCGGTATTGTAGAGTTCCAGCCCTATATCTATGGTTTTATAATTGGAACCATTTAAAAATCCAATGTTTGTATGAACCCCTTCTTTTTGTGTCAAGCCATAGATCCAGTGCTGGTCCAGTTTATAGTCCTTATAGAGGGGATCTATGTAATAGTACCATGGGATCCCTGGTATAAATTGCCCGTAGGTTCCCTTTGAAGGGTCTGTTTTATCCACCATTGTATAGGTTCTGGAAGAGGCAACCAGTGATTTTGCCTTTCCCTGGGCATCCTTTCCATAAATTATTAAAGCCCCTGGAGTATTTGGTGGAACCACATCCTTGAAATTTTCTTCAATTACCTTTGGGAAGACCTTGGTTTGATAGGCAATGAGCCCTTCTGATATCTGTTTGAAAATTCTGGTGGCTTCTGTCCTGCCTTCCATACTGGAAGGCAAAAATTCCAGAGTTAAAAATAGGGCACCTTCTGAAGGATTTGTGATGTAAAGGTCTGAATTCCAGAGGGTTCCATTGGAGCCCTCCACATCATAAGCCACAGCAGGGATTATAACAATATCAGAGACCCTGAAAATAGCAAAAATATTCAAAGATAAAAATAGAAATAAAACAAAAAACTTTTTCATTTTTCCTCCTAAAATTTAATGGTAATTCCACCTTGAAGATTTAAGGCAAAGACAGCATCTTTTATGGGAATATAATGGAGTTCCACATCAAGGTAAAGGGAAATTCTCTTGGTCATAGGAATATAGGTCTCAAGACCTGCCATAGCACCAATTTTATCCACATCAATTTCCTGAATAAACTGATTTTCCCCCTGAGTTATTATCTTTTGATTTGTTCCATTGTAATAGCTTATTCCCCCAAAAAAACCTGCCTCTCCAATTTGAGTATCAAAGAGATAAGAAACAGTAAGTCCATAATATTTTAAATCAAATTTATAACCTTCCTCTTCCTTCCTGGTCTCAATTTTTCCACCCCTCAGCTGAAGGAGGGTATCTTCTTCAAGGTTTGTAAAAAGGTAAAACCCCAGGGATCTTAAATCCCTTTTTTCTTCATCATGGGGTCTAAGAACTGAATTCCCAATTCCTAAGGCACCGCCAATTTGAAGGTTCTGGGATAGAGCAAAACTGGAAAAAAATAGAAAAAATAAAAACGAGAACTTTCGCATATTCCCTCCTTGTTTATTTTACTATTATACATTAAATTCAGTATTATTGTTTAGAAAAAAGAAAAAATCAGGAGCAGCCGGAGGTGGAGCCACAGGAGGGACATCTGAAACAGCTGCCGCTCCTTTCCATTATGGCACCACAGTTCATACAGGGTGGTCCATCCTGGGCAATTATATTTTTATCATTGGAATTTTTAAAAAGTTCCAGCTGCTTGTCTTGTTTTTCTGGTTTTATTCCATACCTTTCCTGTTCTTCTTCTGGCAAAAATTTAGAAGCCAGATATCTAAAAATATAATCCACCAGAGAATTGGCAAATCTTATTCTGGGGTTCTTTGTCATCCCCTGGGGTTCAAACCTCATAAAGGCAAATTTTTCCACAAAGGTCTCCAGGGGTACTCCATATTGAAGCCCTATGGAAATGGCTGTGGCAAAGGCATCCATAAGCCCTGATATGGTAGAGCCTTCTTTTGCAATGGTTAAAAATATTTCTCCTGGTTTGTTGTCTTCATACATTCCAACAGTGATATATCCCTGATGCCCCCCAACTTCAAATTTATGTGTAAAAGCACGCCTTTCATCGGGAAGTTTTTTCCTCTGGGGAATTGCCAATACAGGAGCACTTTTTTTCTCTTTCTTTCCAGCAGATAGGGGTTGATGTGCCTTTGAATTATCTCTGTAAATGGCTATGGCTTTAAGCCCCAATTTCCATGCTTTAATATAAATGTCCATTATCTCTTCCACGGTTATAAATTCAGGTACATTTACTGTCTTTGAAATTGCCCCAGAGATAAAGGGCTGAACTGCTGCCATCATATAAATATGCCCCATATAATTTATAAACCTGTTCCCTCTGGGTGGTTTTATGGCACAGTCAAAGACAGGGAGGTCTTTTTCCTTTATGAAGGGTGCCCCTTCTATGGTTCCATTTTCATTTATAAAATTTACAATTTTTTCAATTTCTTCTTCCCTGTATCCCAAGGATTTCAAAGCCCTGGGGACCGTTCTGTTTACAATTCTTATGGTTCCCCCATCCACCATACTTTTGATCTTTATCAGTGCCAGGTCTGGTTCAATTCCAGTGGTATCACAGTCCATCATAAAACCAATGGTGCCTGTTGGAGCAAGGACTGTTGCCTGGGCATTTCTGAAACCATACTTTTCACCCTTTTGAAGGACTTCATCCCAGATGGCTTTGGCTTCCAGAAAAAGTTCCCCTGGCACTTCTTCTTCCTTTATACCCCTTAAGGCATCTCTGTGCATCGCCATAACTTCCAGCATAGGGACTCGATTTTCTTCAAATCTTTCAAAGGGACCAACCCTTTGAGCAATTCTGGAGGATTGTAAGTATGCTTCCCCTGTCATTATGGCAGTGAGGGTTGCAGCATAAGCCCTTCCCTTCTCTGAATCATAAGGGAGACCTAATGCCATAAGGAGGGCACCCAGGTTGGCATAGCCCAGCCCCAGGGGTCTGAAGAGGTGAGAATTTTCAGTAATCTCTTTCCTTGGATAGGAAGAGTTATCCACGATTATTTCCTGTGCAGTGATTAGTAATCTTACTGCTTTTTTAAAGCTTTCCAGATCAAAGGTATTGTCTTCCCTTAAAAATTTTAAAAGATTTAGGGAAGCCAGGTTACAGGAAGAGTTATCTAAAAACATATATTCAGAACAGGGGTTTGAGGCGTTTATTCTTCCAGAATTTTTGCAGGTATGCCACCTGTTTATGGTGTCATCGAATTGAAGTCCAGGGTCTCCACAAAACCAAGTCCCATAAGAAATTCTTTTGAGTATTTCTCTTGCCTTATATGTATCTACTATTTTCCCAGTTGTTACTGCCTTTGTATGCCATTCTAGGTCCTTTTCAACTGCTTCCATAAAAGCATCGGATACCCTTACAGAATGGTTTGCATTTTGAAAAAAGACAGACCTGTATGCCTCTCCGTATATGGAACCATCATAACCTGCCTCAATGAGTGCCTTTGCCTTTTCCTCTTCCTTTATCTTGGATTCAATAAATTCCATTATGTCTGGGTGGTCCACATTTAAAATAACCATCTTGGCTGCCCTTCTGGTTTTTCCGCCTGATTTTATTATTCCTGCAAAGGCATCATAGCCCCTCATAAAGGAGACAGGACCTGAAGCAGTCCCGCCTGTGGACAGAGATTCCTTGGAAGACCTCAAAGTGGAAAAATTGGTACCTGTCCCTGAACCATATTTGAAAAGAAGTCCTTCAATTTTTGCCAGTTCCAGAATTGATTCCATAGTGTCTTCCACAGAATTTATAAAACAAGCAGAGCACTGGGGTTTTTCTTCAATTCCACAATTAAACCAGACAGGGGAGTTAAAGGAAGCATATTGATTTACTAAAATATAAGTAAGTTCTTCTTCAAAGATAAGGGCTTCCTTTTCATTTAAAAAGACCTTATCTTTGAGCCCCCATTTTGCAATGGTTTTTGCAACCCTATCTATCAATTGTTTTATACTGTATTCTCTATCAGGTTTTCCCACTGCTCCATGAAAATATTTGGAAGCCACCACATTTATTGCTGTCTGGGACCAGAAGGAAGGTGCTTGTACCCCTTCCTGTTTGAATATTTCTTTCCCATCAGCATTTTTTATGGATGCTGTAAATTTTGTCCATTCTATTTCATCGTATGGGTGTACCCCCTCCTTTGTAAAATGTCTTTCAAAATAAAATTTTTTTGTATCTTTCTTTATAGCTCTTTGAGCCATAGACCCTCCTTTTTTTTATCTTTTAATTTTAAAATAAAAAATACCTTTGTCAAGAGAAATTACTCAATATATTGTGTTATTTTAGAAAAGATGCACAAGATATTGTTAATTATATAAGTTTTTTAATCTAATTTTTTCAGTATTTTTTCAATTAATTCATTTAATTTTTTAATTTCTTTCTTTATTTCCATAAGGTCTTCTTTTAAGGAGGCCAGTTCCAATTTTTTCTCTTCCTTTGGAATGGAAGAAATTTCTTTCTCTTCTTCTTTTTCTTCCATAACCTGTATTACGGTATCTTCCACGGTCACTTCTGGTTCTTCCACAATACATTCTGGTGAAAGTTCTTCCACTTCTTCTTCCTTTGGTGGCATAAAGACAGCTGTGGGTCTGTGTATTTCATCTATCAATTTTTCAAGGTTTACCTCTTCCACTTTATCATAAGAAGGGGGTGGTTCTTCAAGTTTTATGGGAGTTTCTTCCATTCCTGGATGGGTATCCTCTAATTTTAATGCCTTTTCTTCCTTCTTTTTCACAGGTGCTTCTTCCCCTTTTAATTTTTTAAGGAGCATTTTTGTGATTTCCTGATAGGTCTCCATAACACCCATCCCTTTTATGGCAATGGCTTCCTTGTAAGGATAACTGGTCATCTCCAGTTCTTTTATTAAAAATTCCAGAGGAAGGGCAGAGGGGCAATCCCTCTTATTGTATTGAATCAAGATGGGTATATTTAAAGGGTCTAAATCATTTTCTTTCATATTATCGAAGAGATTTTTAAAGGACTCCCTGTTTTCTTCCAGTATTGGCTTTTGAGAGTCAACAACAAAAACAACTGCATCTGCACCTTTTAAAACCAATTTTCTTGTTTCATTATAATATACCTGTCCAGGGACAGTATAAAGCTGAAACCTTAAATTAAAATTTTTTACCTTTCCCCCTTCCACAGGAAGCAAATCAAAGAAAAGGGTTCTATCCTGTTTTGTGGCAAGAGAAAGCATTTTACCTTTTTTGTTTGAAGGCAGGAGGTCATAAATTTTTATCAGATTTGTAGTTTTTCCAGATCGGGCAGGTCCATAATATACAATCTTTGCCACTATTTCCTTGGAGGTGTGATTTATTAAAACCATAAAATCTCCTTATTGGCGGAAGCGGGTAGGAATCGAACCTACCTTTCCCCATCCTTGAGGAAACAACGGTTTTGAAGACCGCGAGGGCCACCAGACCCCATACGCTTCCCTTATCTTGAATTTTACCAGATTTTATGTTATAAAGTAAAAAATATTTATAAAGGGGCCGTAGCTCAGTTGGGAGAGCGTCTGAATGGCATTCAGAAGGTCGGGGGTTCGACTCCCCTCGGCTCCAATTTTTATTATGAAAGATAAGAAACCAATTCAGATTCAAATTGTGGTGGAAGACAGCATTGCCCAGGGGGAATATTCAAATTTTTTAAGTGTTCTCCATAATCCCATGGAATTTATCCTGGATTTTGGAAGGATAGTTCCTGGAAAGCCAGAGGTAAAGGTAAAATCCAGAATAATCACAACTCCCTATCATATCAAAAGATTTTTAGAGACCTTAAAACAGAATATTGAAAATTATGAAAAAAACTTTGGACAGATAAAAACTGACTTCGGAGAGGAGGGTCCTCCTCCAGAAAATTTGATATCTTAGATGATTTTAAAAGAAGTTTATATAAAAAACCTTGCCACCATAAAGGAAATAAAATTTGAACTTTCAAAAAGCTTAAATTTAATAACTGGCGAAACAGGTGCTGGAAAATCCATACTGGTAGATGCCTTGAAAATTCTTTCGGGAAAAAAGGTGGATCCAGAAATTATAAGATTTGGAGAAAACCAGCTGGTGGTGGAGGGAATTTTTCAGGAATTGGGAAAGGAAGTTTTGGAATTTTTAAAGGAAAGGGATCTGGAAGGGGAGGTGGATTTTTTAATTATAAGAAGAGAAATTTATAAAGACAGACCCCAGAAGATTTTTATAAATAACAATCCTGTCAGTTTAAAAACCTTAGAACAGCTCGGGGCTCAAATAATATCCATTTTTGGACAGGAAGAAGAGAGGTCCTTTGAGGAGGAATTTGTCTGCTTGAAGTTTTTAGATCTCTTTGCTGGAATAGATACCACAGAACTTTCCTTTTTTTATAATTCTATAAAGGATAAGGAAAAGTTGTTAAAGGAAATGGAGGAGAAGAAAAAGGAAAGCGAAAGGATGAGGGAATTTTTAAGTTTTTCCATATCTGAAATTGAAAAGGCAAATTTGAAAGAAGGAGAAATTGAGGAGCTTCAAAATTTAAAATTTCAATTGAAAAAAAAGGAAGAAATTTTAAGGGCTTTAAATTTTTTCCTTCAAAAGATAGAAGGGGAAGAAAATTCCACCATAAAAGTTTTAAAAGAAGGGGAAAAACTCTTTGAACCCTTGAAGGAAAAGTTGCCCTTTTGTAATGAAATAATAAACCATTTATCCAGAGCAGCAGAAGAAATTGGAGATGCCTTTTCCATAGCCACAAGGGAAATGGTATCTTTTCAAGAGCCAGAACTTTCTCTGGATTTTATAGAATCCCGTCTTGCCCTGATAGAAGGGCTTCAAAAGAAGTATGGAAAGACCATTGAAGAAATTTTAAATTATCAAAAGAAAGCAAAGGAAGAGCTTTCAAACCTTTCAAATCTGGATAGTGAAATTGAAAAAATAAAACAGGAAAAGGAAAGACAGGAAGAAAAATATGAAGAGATTTCCAGAAAAATAAGCTTGACAAGAATTAAAAATGCTGAAATTTTTAAAGATAAAATAAATAAAATTCTTCCAAAATTAAATTTAAAAAATGCCCTCTTTGAAGTGGAAGTTATTTATGATGAAAGGAATTTCACTCCTTATGGAAGGGATACTGTGATTTTTAAAATTCAAACCAATATAGGGGAAAAGATGTTGCCCATTGGAAAGATTGCCTCTGGGGGAGAACTTTCCAGAATACATCTGGCTATTCAGGAAGTAATTCAGGCAAAAAAGGGGAAGGTAATGGTCTTTGATGAAGTGGATCAGGGAATTGGGGGAAAAACCGCCTTTTATGTGGGGAAAATGCTTAAAAGTATTTCCCAGAGGGATCAGGTGCTCTGTGTTTCCCATCTTCCTCAGGTGGCAGTCTGGGCTGAAAATCATATGAAGGCATATAAATTTGTGGAAGGAAATAGAACCTATACTACTTTGGAAAACCTCTCAGGTAAAGAAAGGTTAAAGGAAATTGCCAGGATGCTGGGAGGGGAAGAATTTGAAAGTGCCTTGGAACATGCAAAAAAATTAATAGAAAGTACTGGAGGCAAAATTTGATCCTTTTTATATTCTTTTATTTATTATCCTTTCAGGAGAAAAACCCTGCTCTTTTATACCTCAAATCACAGGTTGCCATAGAACAGAACAATTATGAGGAAGCGGAAAAATTTTTAAAGGAAGCTATAAAACTAAATCCTTCTGATGTTTTTCTAAAAATAGAACTGGCAAGGGTTTTGATTTATTCTGGAAAAGTTGCAGAGGCAGGTGATGTCCTTAAAGGTATTTCTCCATCAGATAATTTAAAAGGGGATTATTATTCCTTAAAATTTTACGTGGAACTTACCTCAGGGGAAGTGGATAAGGCAGTGGAAAGTTATAGCAATATAAAAGACATAGAACTTTCCAAAGAAAATGTTTTCTTTATAACTCAGGCAATACAGGCAAATATTTTAAAATATCTTTCAGAGGAAGACCCAGCCAATTCCATTAAGTTGCTGAAAATTTACCTAAACCTTTTTCCCGAGGATATAACCTTAAAGGAAGCCCTTTTAAATCTTTTTCTGGAAGCCAAAGATTTAAAGGAAGCAGAAGAACTTATTAAAAAATTGACCTTAAGTGAAGAAAGTTATCCTTTAATTTTAAAGTACCTATCCTATCTTTACAAGGAAAACAGTTGCAGGAAAATTCTGGAGATGGAAAAAAATTTTCAAAATGAAGAAAGGGAAGAGATGCTTCAGATATATTCCTATTGCTATTTTGTGGAAGGTCAGCCGGAAAAGGTTCTGGAGACCCTTTCCAGGATACTTACTTTAAATCCAAAAAATGAACTGGCTTTAAGGATGGCTATAGAAATCAAAATTATTGATGGGCAGTATGAGGCAGCAAGGGCTCTTCTGGATGTCTATCCCAGAGAAAGGGAAGAGCAAGTGAACTATATAAGGGAAACGGAAGCCCTTATGTATCAGCTTAAAGGAGAAACGGAAAAAGCAGAAGAAATCTATCTGAAACTGCTGGGAAAATATGAAAGCAAGGAAAGGGTCAAGATTTTAAAAAAAATTTATAATTTTTATAAGGGCATTGGAAACTGCACAAAAGTTTTAGATTATGCTTTTAAAATTTATGAGGAGGAGGATAATCAGCCCTTAAATTACCTGAGAATTGCAGAGGCATATTTAATAAACAGGGATCCAGATAAGGGTTATTTCTATCTTAAAATCTATAACGATTATGATGAACCCCAGAATCTCTATGAATCCATCTGGCTCCTTCTGGATTATGGTTACCTTAAAGAAGCGGAGGAACTTATAGAAAAATTTAAAATATATGAAAAGAACTCTCCTTTATTACATCAGGCAATGGGTCTTTATTATTTTAAAAATGGGATGGTCTCTGAAATGGAAGAGGTCCTTAAAAAGGATAAAGAAGATGCCCATTCCTTAAACCTTTTGGGATATTTTCTTATTGAAAAAAACCAAAAATTAGATGAAGCAATATCCTATATCCAAAAGGCAATTGAGCTTCAACCTTACAACGGTGCTTTTCTGGATTCTCTTGGCTGGGGATATTACAAAAAAGGGGATTATGAAAAAGCGTATAAATATTTAAGACAGGCAAATTACCTGCAGCCCTACAGTGGAACCATCTTGAGCCATTTAGGGGAAGTCTCTTTGAAGATGGGAAATTATGAAGAAGCCCTTTTAAGGTTCAGGCAGGCACTGTATTTTCAGGAACAGGATATGCCAGATGCTCTAAAAAAAATTGAAGAAATTTTAAGGAATTTCAGGAAAAAAATAAAATTTAAATGAAGTTTTCTAATCTTTAATTAAAAGTGTTAAAATAATTGGATATGTCAAAACCCATAGATGGTGAATATCCCAGATCCATTTCTGCAGAAGCATCCCTTCTGGCTTCAATAATCCTCCACCCTGAAAACTACTATCAGGTATCAGATATCATTACCGAAGATGATTTTTTCCTTGAAAAGCATAAAAAGGTATACTCAGCCATAGAAAAACTTGTAAATGAAGGAAAACCAATAGATATGGTTGCCATTGCAGATATAATTTCCCCTTCTGTATCCTATGAGGAATTTTATGCTATCCTTGAAAATATCCCAGATATTATTCACATAGAAGAATATGCCAGAATTGTAAAAGAAAAATCCATTTTAAGAAAATTGATGGAAATCTCCAGCGGGCTTATGAACCAGTGCTTGAAGCAGGAAAAGGAAACAGCAGAAATTCTTGAGGAAGTGGATAAGAAAATATATGAAGTTTTTTTGGGTACCACAAAGGGGGGCTTTGTTCCTTTAAAAGATATAGTGGAAAAAAATTTAAAACATCTGGAAGATATTTCAAAGGAAAAACACTTTATAACGGGAATTTCTACGGGTTTTGATAAATTGGATGAGATGACAGCAGGTTTTCAGCCCTCTGATTTTATTATAATTGCAGGAAGGCCTTCCACAGGGAAGACCTCCTTTGCCCTTTCTTTAAGTCTGGAGATGGCAAGGAGAGGGAAAAATGTGGGTTTTATCAGTCTGGAGATGTCCAAGGAACAGTTAGGGCTCCGCCTCTT
>JBBFMJ010000015.1:0-15227 GCA_037478515.1 Thermoanaerobaculia bacterium | reverse complement strand
TTCCTCGGCTTACCTTCTATATGAGCCATGTTCTCGCTCCTTTAAATATTTCTATTTATTATACAATATATTCTTAGTTTGTCAAATTATTTTGGCTTATAAATCGACTTTTGGCACAAGCCCTAAACTCGACCCCTACGAAATCAATTATTTTTGAAAATGTAGGGGCTAAATTTATTCAGCCCGAGATTTTATAGGTTCAATTGTTTTTAATATTTTCGGGTCGAGCAAGCTCGGCACCTACGGAAAATTATTAAACGCAACGGACACTGAAAACGGAACATATCGGCAGGGAAAAAAACAGCCATTGCCTCTGATCGTGGAAGTGGGTAGAGTAAAAAATGAATAAAAGCAATGCAGTGACGCATATGCAAAGAATGGCAAAAGGTGAAAATTAAGGTAAAAAATACATAAAATAAAGAATATTTTAATATTTTACTGATTTTTAATTTTTAATTATAATTTATACCTCCACCTCAAGTGCTTCTCCAGATATATGCTTCTTCAAAAACACATACACTCACGCTCCTATAAATCATACCCAACCCCAAAGAAATGAAAAGCAATTTCATAATTCACAATTAAAGATTAAATGGGGGTCCAAAAATAAATTTAATTTCCATTGGTTTGAGATCTGGAGCTGAAAATGAGACCAAAAGAGCTGAAATTTTGCCTTTTCCCTTTGCCACTTCAAACTTTTGAGGTGTCTGTTTTAAAAATCTTGAAATTATTATATCCTTATCAAAACCAATTACAGAATTATAGTTTCCAGTCATTCCCACATCAGTTATGAAAACAGTCCCTTTTTCCAAAATTCTTTCATCCCTTGTAGGTATATGAGTATGTGTGCCAAAAACCAAATGGGCTTTTCCATCTACATAATGTGCAAAGGCATTCTTTTCAGAGGTCGCTTCTCCATGAAAATCAATGATTACCAGAGAATCCTTTGGAAACTGGGGATAAAGGGATGAAAATTTTTGAAAGGGACAATCCAGGGTTTCCATAAAGACCCTTCCCTGAAGTTGAAGAACCACTATCTTTAAACCATTTAGTTCTCTAATGGTAAAACCTAAGCCAGGGTTTTCTTCTGGATAATTGGCTGGCCTTATAACCATAGGATAAAGATGAAGGCAATTTACAAACTCCTTTTTATCCCAGATATGGCTTCCTGTAGTAAAGACATCTATGGGAAAGGAAAGGAGTTCTTCCATCGTTTGGGGTGTGGGACCAAAACCCCCTGCAGCATTTTCAATATTGGCTACAATAAAATCAATTCCCAGTGTTTTTTTTAATAAAGGAAGATTTTCTTTCAACGCTTCCCTTCCTGGCTTCCCCACTACATCCCCAATTGCCAGGACCTTTATTTTATTTTGCATAATCAATAGCTCTCAGTTCTCTTATAACTGTAACTTTTATCTGACCGGGATACTGGACTTCCTGTTCTATCTTTCTGGCTATGTCCTTTGCCATCCAGTATGCTTCCTCATCCTTTATCTTCTGGCTTTCCACAATTATTCTCAATTCTCTTCCTGCCTGAACAGCATATGCCTTATGGACTCCCTGAAAGGTCGAAGCAATCTCTTCTAATTTTTCCAGACGCCTTACATATGCCTCCAGTACATCCCTCCTTGCCCCTGGCCTTGCTGCAGATAAGGCATCGGCAATATTTACAATAACTGCTTCCAGCATTTTGGGTTCCACATCTCCATGGTGGCATTCCATAGCATGGATAACTGCCTCTGATTCTCCATATTTTCTTAAAAATTCCACACCTAACTGAATATGGGTTCCTTCCTGCTCCCTGTCAATTGCCTTTCCAATGTCATGCAAAAGCCCTGCTCTCTTTGCAATTTCGGCATTTGCTTTAAGTTCTAAGGCAATCCTTTCTGCCAGATGTGCCACTTCCTTGGAATGGGAAAGCACATTTTGCCCATAGGAAGTTCTGTATTTTAGTTTTCCCAGATGCCTTAATATTTCAATATGAAGGTCTGGTATCCCCAAGGAAAGGGCTGCTGCTTCTCCTTCTTCCAGGATTTTATTTTCAAGCTCCATCTTGCACTTTTCCACCACCTCTTCAATCCTGGCAGGGTGTATCCTTCCATCAGCCACCAGTTTTTTTAGTGCCATACTTGCAATTTCCCTTCTTAAAGGGTCAAAGGAAGAAATAGTGACTGCCCCGGGGGTATCATCCACAATTAAATCCACCCCACAGACCATTTCCAGGGAACGAATATTCCTCCCATCCCTTCCGATTATTCTTCCTTTCATTTCATCAGAAGGCAGGTCCACAACAGTCACGGTGTTTTCCACCACATATTCAGAAGCAACTTTTTGAATAACAGTACCTAAAAGGTGCTTTGCTCTAATTTCCCCCTGTTCCTTTGCTTCTTCTTCAATTTTCCTTATAAGGTTGGCTGCCTCGATTTTGGCTTCCTGCTCTAAATTTTTTATAAGTTCTCTTTTAGCTTCTTCCGTTGAAAGCCCTGCTATCTGTTCTAGTTTTTGCTTTTGCTCCATTACAATTTTTTCAGCTTCCCTGATTCTTGCTTCCAGTTCATTTTGTTTTACCTGAAGCTGGGTTTCCCTTTCCTTTAAATCAATTTCCAGCTTGTCCAGATGTTGCTGCCTTCCATCAATCTTTGCTTCTCTCTGCTGGAGACGCCTTTCCCATTGCTGGAATTCCCTTTTCTGTTCTCTGGAAGACCTTTCAAATTCATTCTTCATTTGCATATATTTTTCTTTTGCTGAAATGGCAGCTTCCCTTGCCTTTTCCTTTGCTTCCCTGTCTGCCTTGTCCAGAATCTCTTTAGCCTTATCCTCTGCCTTTTTAATTATTCCTGAAGAATACACTTTAGAAAAAAGATAAAAAATTATAAAGGAAACTAAAGCTCCTGAAATAAAACTTAAAATAAGATAAATCAAATTTTGCATAATTCCTCCTTTTAGGAGGTGAAAAAGCTTAAGAGGTTATGGTAGAGATTCCCCCGCTTGGCCGTAGGGGCCCTTTCTCTGAACCTGGTTTGACCAGGTGGGTACCGCGGGGAAGTCCATTAGCTTCTTTAAATAAAAAGAAGCACAGGAAACTTCATACCACAACGGTTCCCTTAAAGGATCTGTTGGCTCAGGAAACAATAGCTCCCCACGCACCAAGCAGGGGAAATTTCCATTATTCTTTGAATAATATAAAAAGTTATTCATCTTTTTCTCCCAGATTTTGGGAAATTTTGGAGACCAACTCGAAAATCTTTTCCTCAATAAGCTTTTTTTCACCTTCCTGTTTTTTTTGAAAATCTTCAAATTCATCCAAAAGGTTCAAAGACAACAGTACTAAAAGTTTTAAGGGATCTACTGTTGGCGAAACCCTTTGAATATCTGAAAGTTTTTTTTGAAACTTTTCTACCAATGCCTTTATGTAAGGCATATCCTTATCGCTTTTAAAGCGAATTGTTTGCCCGAATACTGGAACTTCAAAATTATTTAATTCCATATCGTAATATTTTAACTCTTTTAAAACAAAAAATCAATGGGCTTGTTAAAAATTGCAATAAAATTAGTATAAATTATGTTAAAATATTATGGGGGGCGATGTGGTTTCGACGGGGTAGAAGTTTTGAGAAGGTTGCATGTAGAGGTGCTCCCCTCTTAAAAAAGGGCAATTGGCAAAAAGTGCCAACTCTGAATTTGCACTGGCTGCTTAATTAAAGCGCCGGGGCCTCTTTCCTTGCCTAAAGGGAAAGAAAAGCCCTCCATCCATTTAGGCTAAGGGAAAGCTTAAAAGCCCTATTAAGCTTCCCTGAAAAAAAGAAAGGGCAGGGTTTCTATGGCTTGTCCGTTCAGACATAGAAACCCAATAGAAAGAACGGACTAAACATGTAGGAACCTTCCCAAAACCGCCTTCGGAAGGGGGTTCGATTCCCCCCGCCTCCATATCCTCCATCCTTTCTCTTGATTTATTAGTCAATAATTGATAATATAAGAAGTCAATGAAAATACTTTTTAAGGAATATTTATGATTAATTCTGTTAAAGGAACCAGGGATATTATTCCTCCCTTTTCATATATCTGGAACAGGACGGAAGAAATTGCTATAAAAACCTTTTCTTCCTATGGTTACCTTGAGATCAGAACGCCCATCCTGGAACATCTGGAACTTTTTCAGAGGTCCATTGGAGAAGATACTGAAATTGTAAATAAGGAAATGTATGTTTTCAAAGATAGAAAAGGGAGGGATCTGGCTTTAAGACCTGAAGGAACTGCCCCTGTGGCAAGGGCATATCTTTCAACAGAACTTAAAAATCAACTCCATCCCCTACGCCTTTTTTATATAGGTCCAATGTTTAGATATGAAAGGCCCCAGAAAGGAAGATACCGGCAGTTTTATCAAATTGGAGCAGAGCTTTTAGGGCTGGAAAATCCAGAGGCGGATGGGGAAATGCTGGAAGTCCTGATTGTTTTCTTGAAAAATCTGGGTTTTAAAGAACTGGAAATTTTAATAAATTCTGTGGGTTGTGATCTATGCAGGAAGGATTATGTGGTGGAACTGAAAGATTACTTTGAAAAAAGGGCTTCCCAATTATGTGAAAACTGTAAAGATAGATTGGATAAAAATCCTTTAAGAATTCTGGATTGTAAAGAAGAAAAATGTCAGCCCTTGAAGGAAAAGGCACCCTCAATTTCAAACTTTCTCTGTCCTGACTGCAAAAGGCACTTTGAGGAAACCTTAAAACTTTTGGAAAAACTCTCAATTCCTTTCAATATAAATAAAAATTTGGTGAGGGGCCTGGATTATTATACCAGAACTGTCTTTGAGGTTGTTTCAAAGGAGCTGGGAGCCCAGAACGCCCTCTGTGGTGGAGGAAGATATAATAAACTTATCTCTGATTTAGGGGGCCCCCCTGTTCCAGGGATAGGTTTTGCAATAGGGGAAGACCGTCTCATTGAAATCCTTCCAGAAAAATTTATTGAAGAAAATTCCTTCAAGGTAGATTATTTTTTAATTCCTGTAAGCCAGAATGAAACTTCTTTCTGTTTCCACATTGCCCAGGCAATAAGGAAAAAGGGCTTTGTTGCTATCACTTTTTTGGAAGGAAAGGGCTTGAAAAAGGGTTTAAAAGATGCCTCATCCCTGAAGGCAAAAAACTCAATAATTATAGGGGAAGAGGAAATAAAAAGTGGAACCCTTACCATAAAGGAAATGGCAACAGGTTTTCAGAAAACTGTACCCATTCAGGAATTTTTAGAGGGAATTAAATGAGAAAATATTGCGGACTTGTATTTAAAGAAGATTTAGGGAAAGAAGTTATTCTTTATGGTTGGGTGGATTTTTTAAGGGATGTGGGGAATATAAAATTTATCCTTTTAAGGGACAGGGAAGGGGTTGTGCAGATTGTCGCAGACAAAAGCAAAATTGAAGAAAAAAAATTTGAGATAGTTAAAAGTTTAAATTTAGAAGATTGTATTAAAATAAAGGGGGATGTGGTTTTAAGGGATGAAAAAAATATAAATCCCAAGATGAAAACAGGGGAAATTGAAATCCTCCTCAAAGAAATTGAAATTTTGGGCAAGGCAGAGGCACTTCCCTTCACCATTGAAGAGGACTTGAAGGCAACGGAAAATTTGCGGCTTAAATATAGATATCTGGATTTGAGAAGAAAAAAAATGCAGGAAGTTTTGAAACTAAGGCATCTGGCACTTCAGAAGACCAGAAACTTTCTTGCAGAAAAGGGTTTCTGGGAAATTGAAACCCCAATCCTTACAAAATCCACCCCAGAAGGGGCAAGGGATTTTCTGGTCCCTTCTCGGCTTCAAAAAGGAAAGTTTTATGCCCTTCCCCAGAGTCCACAACTCTTCAAGCAACTCTGTATGGTTTCAGGGCTGGACAGGTATTTCCAAATTGCCAGATGTTTCAGGGATGAGGATTTGAGGGCAGACAGACAGCCAGAATTTACTCAAATAGATATTGAAGCATCCTTTATAAAAGAAGAAGATATTTTTGAAATCACAGAAGGGCTTTTGATAGAACTTTTCAATTTAATTGATTTAAAACTTCAAAAAAATTTCCCAAGGTTGAAATTTGAAGAGGCAATGGAAAAATATGGAAGTGATAAGCCAGATTTAAGAATTCCCTTAGAGATAAAAAATTTATCAAAAATTTTAGATGAAAATACTTATTGTTTGAATTTTCAAAATACAAATTTTTCAAGAAAAGAACTGGATCTATTGAAAGAGGCAGCAGAAAAAAATAATTTAAAATTTTCCTCTATAAAGTGGGAAGGGGGGTTTGGAAAGAGCAATTTAATAAATATTTTTGGTGAGGAAAAGATAAAAAACTTAAAAAATTTTATAGATGCAAAGGATGGAGATATAACAATAGTTGTTTCTGGAAAAGAAGCTTTAAAGTTTTTAGGGGAAATTCGAATTGAAAAAGGAAAAGAAAAGGGATTTTACAAAGATGGCTTTTACCCATTATGGATAACTGATTTTCCCCTTCTGGAATGGAATGAGGAAGAGAAAAGATGGGACCCCTGCCACCATCCCTTTACAAGCCCCAGAGAAGAGGATTTAGAAAAACTGGAAATTGAGCCAGAAAAGGTTAAAGCAAGGGCATATGATATAGTCCTAAATGGTTATGAAATTGGCGGTGGTTCTATCAGAATAAATAGGTCAGAGGTTCAAAAAAGGTTATTTAAAGTAATTGGAATAGATGAGGAAAAGGCAAAGGAAAAATTTGGATTTCTCCTGGAGGCATTTAGATACGGAGCCCCACCCCACGGCGGAATTGCTCTGGGCTTTGATAGAATTGTTATGCTCCTGGCAGGCCTTTCATCAATCAGGGATTGTATCCCTTTTCCAAAGACCACCACTGGCTCCTGCCTTATGACCGATGCCCCCTCGGAGGTGGAAGAAAAACAATTGAAAGAACTGGGAATTAAATTAGAAGAATAATTTTTTTAAATCTATCCAATCCATAACCCTTCTATTCTGACCTCAACTCCATCTTTTAACTTATTAATATAATTAATCAAACCGCTGTGTCTCCATTGAAGCATACAATACCTTGGCTGGAAAAAGTACCTCATACCAATTTTTAAATTGACCCTTGAAACCCTTACTATCCCTTCATAGCTTTCAGCCCTGTAATATCCAATATTTTTAAAATTACCCCTCTGGGAGCTCAAAGGTCCTGTAACACACCAGGTAATTAATCCCGTTTCCTTCTCTACTTTTTTTACAATACCACAATGAGTGATTGGGCAACCGCAGGAAATCCCTAAGGGTCTCCCAGCTATAAAATCACCTTTTTTTATCTTTAAACGGCTGACCAATAAAGGGTTGTGGGGCACGATAATTTCTCTTGGACCCGGGTCCTCGGGAAAATGTTCTAAATAAAAATCAAATTTCCTACCCAATGAATCCCTCCATTTACTCTCTGAATCAATTTTTTTACTTTTTTCAAGTTCAAAAGGCATAATATTCTTTTGCCTATTTAGATTTTTAGCCAAATAAGTACATCGTTTTAGTATTTCTTGCTTTTCTTTTGCTTCTTTTAAAAACTCTTTACAACTTTTAAAACCGCAGTTTCCACAATTTAGATTTAATGAACTAAAATTTTTTATGTTCATTTATTTCCTCCTTTTTATTATTCTCCACGATAAAATAAATCCTCACTTAAAGACCTAACTACGCCGAAATGTGATTCCCATCCTATCTCTTTTTTCCCCACACAAATTGTACAGGTTCCCACTGGTGGATTGCCCTTTAAGGTTAATGTATTTTTAACATTTGGAAACCTTTTTATAATATTTAAAATGGAATCTATCCCAACCCCCTGTAAGGCATTTACTTCTTTTATAATTACATCAGGAGCAGTTTCATGGATTCTTTCTCTGAATACTTCCCTTTCTGCCTGTGAAACCAGATCAATTTTTGTCACCACTGCTAGATCAGCAAGACTCAGCATTGGCCCAATCTTTCTTGGCAGATTCATTCCACTGGTGCATTCCATAACCACCACCCCAAGCCCTCCATCAACATAGGGAGCACACCTTAAACAAAGCCCAGCTGTTTCAATGAACAAAAAAGCACTTGACATATCTTTTGCCCATCTTATTGCATCACCTAATACTAAAACACTGCAATGGTCTGGGCACAACTCTCCAGAATATATCTTTTTTGTGGGTATATCATATTCTCTTTTAATCAGTTCATCTTCATCAGCATATTGAACATCTATTTTCAAAAAGGAAACCTTCCTTTTTTCAGAGATTAATTTTTTAATCAAATGTCTTATAACTGATGTCTTGCCTGTGGAAGCTGGTCCTGCAAAGATTACAAGTTTCATTCTATTCCTCCCATCTCTTTTAAATAAATTTTTGAACCATTCCTAATAGATTCTCTAATCTTGTTTAAAAAGCAATCTATCCTATTTAATTTTTCCCATGCCTCTTTTTCTTCTTTATCAGAGGGGACAATCTTTACAACTCTTCCATTTTTCATAACAATTCTGTATTTTGACATTAAGGCAATAAAGGGATCATGGGTCACAAAGATAAATATTTTCCTGTAACTACTTAAAAGTTTAATAGCTTTTGTCCTATGAATTCCTGCGTTTTCAATTTCATCCATCAAAAGAATTGGCGAGTTTCCAATTACAACTGCATCTGCAATGAGAAGGGCTCTTGTCTGCCCCCCTGAAAGTTCAGTCATTTTATAATTCAATAAAATAGGTTCCCCTGTAAGCTGATTTGCAAATTCTAATGTTTCACTTAATTTAGAACTAACTTTCACACCAAAATTTCTAACTTTTATGTGAATTTCTAAAAAATCCTTAACTGACAAATCAGATAAAAAGGTTGTATGCTGGGTAATTAAAGCCACTGGATGGAATTTTGGGTTATTCTTCATATATTCTGGAGGATTCTTTTTATTAATAAGTATCTTTCTTTTGGAAATAGTGGAACCATTTGCTAAAAGTTCAATATCATTTATAAATGTGGTTTTTCCAGAGCCAGTAGGACCCACTATACATATAATATCGCCCATATGAAGGTCTATTCTTGAAAATGAATCTGGCTTTGAGTCCTTCCCAAAACCGCCTAATATTGAAATAGAATCAAGCATATTTCCTCCTTTTCCTATGTTATTAGTATGAATTGACATAAAAAAAAATCAAACTAAATCACTGATTTTTGTTTTTTCAAGTTTATCTGCTATAAAGTCCCTGATTTCCCTTAAAAGCTGAAGCATTTTTTCCTCCTTTTCAATGGGTGTTGACTTATAAAAATATTTGCTGACCGAATCCACAGGAGCAAGAGCACCATCAAAAAATCTGATAATTTCAGCAACAGAAATTTCCTCTGCCTTTTTCAATAACTTATATCCTCCTTTATTTCCTTTTGAACTGGTAATAAAACCACCTTTGCACATAGAAGAAGCCAGGTGTTCTAAATATTTTAATGGGATTTTTAATGTTTTAGATACTTTCTTTAGAGAAACATACTCTTCTTCTTTCTGTCTTGCCAGATATAGCAGCATTAAAAGAGCATACTCACTCTTCCTTGTTAGTTTCATAATTTTAAATCCTTCATAATCATACTAATCATACCAAAAAAGTATAATATAATTTTTTATACCTGTCAAGTCATATTTTAATTTTTTTAAAATAATTAAAAATATCCTTTGAAACTTTTAAAATTTTAGGGCATTTTCTTTTTTATACTTAGATTTTAAACCCAGATTATATTTTTTAATTTTTTCTTTATACCTCTTTTAAATTTATATTTTGGGTGACCCAGGACAATTGATGAAACTGCTACATTTTCCTTGGGTATTTTAAAGATTTCTTTTAGTTTTTTTGATCTGTTTATAGCAGGGGGGATGAGTCCTATTATTGTGGAACCCAAGCCCATAAAGTGGGCTGTAAGGGTTGCATAAGTTGTAAAAATATATGAATCTTCCCAATGTTCTTCGGAAGCATAAGGGGCATGGAAGATTAAAAGGGTGTGGGCTCCTCTGGTAATTCCATCATAATCATAACCAATATTCCTGTATATACCCTTATTTATATGGGGCAGAATAAAATTTTTTAAAGTATTGTAGTCCTCTTTTGGTATTAAAAGTTTAAATAATTTTGAAATAAATGGATTTTTAAAACATTTTTCTAAATTATCATAAAATTTAGATATTAAGGGAAGGGCTTCCATAATTTTTTCTCTTGAATTTATAACAGATATCTCTACATGTTGCTCTTTATCACTGTGGGGTGCCTGTGAAATTGCCCATAACAATTTTTCAATTTCTTCCCTTTTCAGGGGTTCTGCTTTAAATCTCCTGCAAGATCTCCTGGTTTCAATTAAAGAAAAGAAATCATCTTTTTCAGAAAATTCAAAAAAGTCCTTTTCATAGTCCAGCCCTTTTGAATAAATTGATTTGGTGGGACATATAGCCATACAATGCCCGCAGGACATACATATTTCTAAAAAATCCTCTTTAAAGGAAATAATTTCTCCCCTTTTCTCAATTATAAATAAAGGACATACTTCAACACAACCATTACATCTGGAACAGGTATCCTGATTTATATAAAAATTATACAATTAAATTATGTACCTTCCTGCCAGGAAGATAAATATTTCCTTTGTTCTTTTGTAAGTTTATCTATTTCTATATCTAATGTTTTAAGTTTTAAAGAAGCAATTTCCTTGTCAATTTCTTCTGGAACTGAATAGACCTTCCTTTCCAATTTCTTTCCATTATTTTTCAAATAAAGGGCTGATAGTGCCTGATTTGCAAAAGATAAATCCATAACCTGTGGTGGATGCCCTTCTGCAGAGGCAAGGTTTATAAGACGCCCTTCTCCAAGCAAAAACAATGTCTTTCCATTTTTAAGTTTATATCCCACAGTTTCATGCCTTATCTTTTCCTTTTTTGTAGAAATTTTTTCCAGAGCTTCTATATCAATTTCTACATTAAAATGCCCAGAATTACAGAGGATTGCACCATCTTTCATTTTCAAAAAATGTTCCTTTCTCAAAACATCCTTACAGCCAGTTACAGTTATAAATACTTCACCTATCTCTGCTGCTTTCTCCATTGGAAGGACCTCAAAACCATCCATATATGCTTCCAGTGCCTTTACTGGGTCAACTTCTGTGATATATACAATTGCCCCCATCCCCTTTGCCCTCATAGCAACTCCTTTTCCACACCATCCATATCCAGCAATTACAACCCTTTTTCCAGCAAGAAGAATATTTGTGGCTCTTAAAATTCCATCAATGGTGGACTGACCGGTCCCATACCTGTTGTCAAAAAGGTGTTTTGTAAAGGCATCATTTACAGCAATCACAGGAAAGGGAAGGACACCATCCTTTGCCATTGCTTTAAGGCGGATAACCCCCGTAGTGGTTTCTTCAGTGGAACCAAAGATATTTCCAATTAATTTTTCTTTTTCTTCTTTTTTCAGTTTGTAGGCCCAGTTTTTAATGACTGGATTTAATGTACTTAAATTATTATTGGCAATAGCAGTAATGGAAGAAACCAGGTCTGCTCCATCATCCATTGTAATATTGGGAAAATTTTTTATACAAGAAAGGATATGCTCATAATATTTTTTCTTGTCTTCCCCCCTTATGGCAAAGACAGAAATTCCCTTACTTACAAGGTATGAAGCCACATCATCCTGAGTTGAAAGGGGATTTGAAGCACAGAGGGAGACAGTGGCACCCCCTGCCTTCAAGGTTTCCATCAAGTTTGCTGTCTCTGTTGTAACATGTAAACAGGCAGATACCCTTAAATTTTTAAAGGGTTTTTCTTTTAAAAATTTTCCTTTTATTAAATTTAAAAGGGGCATATTCCTTGAAGCCCAGAGAACCCTTTTCTTTCCAATTTCTTTCAAATTTAAATCTTTAATGTCATATTCCATAAACTATCCTAAAATCTCCTTTCTTAAAATCTTTGCCTTATCTGTCTTTTCCCATTCAAATTCCTTTTCCTCCCTTCCAAAATGTCCAAAGCAAGCAGTTTTTCTGTAAATTGGTCTTAAAAGTTTTAAATAATCAATTATACCCTTTGGAGTTAAAGGAAAGATTTCTCTTATAATTTTCAAAAGTTTTTGCTGGTCAATCTTTTTCCCATCATAAATTTCTACAAAAACAGAAACAGGGTCAGCCACCCCAATTGCATATGCAAGCTGAACTAAACATTTAGAAGAAATTCCTGCTGCAACTATATTTTTTGCAATATGTCTTGCCATATAGGTTGCAGACCTATCAACCTTTGTCGGATCCTTTCCAGAAAAGGCACCTCCCCCATGTGGTGCTGCCCCGCCATAGGTATCCACAATTATTTTCCTCCCAGTCATACCAGTATCTGATTGGGGACCTCCTACCACAAACTTCCCTGTGGGATTTACAAAAAATTTTGTCTTTTTATCAATCATATCCTTGGGCAAAACTGCTAATGCAATTTTTTCTATCATCTCTTCCCTTGCCCTATTTGTAATCTTTTTCCCTGTCTTATCTAATATATCATCTGTATGTTGACAAGCAAGAACTACCGCATCAATTCTTCTTGGTTTACCTCCTTCATATTCAACTGTAACTTGTGATTTCCCATCAGGTCCTAAATAAGGCAATGTCTTTTCTTTTCTAACCTTTTTCATTTGCATTGTAAGTTTATGAGCAAGATAAATTGGAAGAGGCATAAGTACCTTTGTTTCATTGCAAGCATAACCAATCATAAGCCCTTGATCTCCAGCCCCCCCCACATCTACTCCCTGGGCAATGTCAGGGGACTGTCTTCCAATGGCATTCAAGATTCCGCAGGTCTCATAATTAAATCCATACTTTGAATGAGTATAACCAATATCCTTTATTACGCTCCTTACTAAATCTCCAACTTCAACATAGGTCTTTGTAGTTATTTCTCCTCCTACAATTACAAGCCCAACAGTTATAAAGGTCTCACAGGCAACCCTTCCTTGAGGATCATCTTTTAAAACCTCATCAAGGACTGCATCAGATATCTGATCACAAACTTTATCTGGATGTCCTTCTGCAACAGATTCTGAAGTTAAATAATACTTTCCATCAATCATAGAAACTCCTTATAAAAAATTAAAATATTTTAGCACAAAAATTTTATTTATAAAAAGATCTTATAAAAAAGATAGGAAATGAAAAAAGTGAAAGGGATTGTAAAGATCCAGGCAAGGACCACATTTCCAGCAACTCCCCATCTTACAGCAGAAAGGCGCTTTGTGGAACCCACTCCCACAATGGCACCTGTTATTGTATGGGTTGTGGAGACAGGTATTCCTGCATGGGCAGTTCCAAAAAGGGTCAGTGCAGAAGCTGTTTCTGCTGCAAATCCATCAATGGGCCTGAGTTTAGTTATTTTCATACCAAGAGTTTTTATTACTGCCCAACCACCCACCAGGGTTCCCAAGGCAATAAAAAGATGGCATATTATTACTACCCAGAAGGGGACATAAAATTCATCTCCAAGCATTCCATTGGAATATAAAAGTATTGCAATAATCCCCATGGTCTTCTGAGCATCATTTGTGCCATGTCCTAAACTATAGGAAGCAGCTGAAAACAATTGAAAAATCCTGAAATATTTGTCAATTTTTGAAGGGGGATAGTCCTTTACAATCCAGGTAGTTATAATTATTAAAAATATTCCAAAGAAAAATCCAATAATTGGAGAAAGAAAAATAAATATTAAAACCTTAAAGATACCTTTAAATATAACGGCTCCCAGACCTGCCTTTGCAATTCCTGCACCAACCATACCCCCGATGAGGGAATGAGAAACAGAAATGGGAAGTCCCAGGTGAGTGGCAATGGCAGTCCAGATTATTCCAGATACCACTGCCATTAAAATTAAATAGGAATCCACAATTGAGGGATCAATTATTCCCTTTCCCATGGTCTTAGCAACTTTTACACCAAAGAAAAAGGCAGCCAGAAAATTAAAAATTGCAGCCCATAGCACAGCAAGTTTTGGGGAAAGCACTCTGGTGGAAACAATGGTAGCAATAGAATTTGCAGCATCATTCATTCCATTATAAAAATCAAAGAGTAGGGCTAAAAGAATAATTATAATTACTAAAGTTATCATGTATTTTTTAAGATTATCGCTTCCATTACATTTGCCACATCCTCACAAGAATCAATAGCATTTTCTAAATTTTCATATATCTCTTTTCTCTTTAAAATGTCTATGGGATCCCTCTGACTTTCCAGCAAGGTTGCAAGCCCCTGCCTTAAAGCCACATCCCCTTCATTTTCCAGTGTATTTATTTCCACGCATAACTCTAAAATTACTTTGGGCTTTTTAAAATTTTTCAAATTTTTTACAGCTTCCAGGACTTTGTCCACAGAAGAAACCAGAATTTTTACCAGTTTTCTTCCTTCCTCTGTGGGTTTCTCAATTTTATAAAGATAAGTCCTTTGGGCAGCAGCATCAATAAAATCAAGTATGTTATCCATCTTTGTTATCAGAGAGTGTATATCCTCCCTGTCAAAGGGGCAGACAAAGGTTCTATTTAGATGCTCCAAGGTCTCGTGGGTTATCCTGTCACATTCATGCTCTAACTCTTTTATCCTCTCAACTTTTTCTTTGAGTTTATCAAAGTTATCATAAAGAAGGTCCAGCTCTTTTGCCCCCTCCTTTATCTTTTCGGCTGCATCTACAAAAAAAGCAAAAAAATTAAAGGTTTTTGGCATTAAAAATTTCCACATAATACAATATTATACCAAAAACAAAAAAAATTATAGAGGAAATCTTAAAATAAAGGAAGTCCCTCTGCCTGGCTGGCTTTTTACTTCAATTTTACCTTTTTGAAGTTCTGTTATATGCTTTACTATGGAAAGACCTATCCCAAAACCTGACTTTTCCTTTGTCCTCCCCTTTTCTGAAACAAAAAATCTCTCAAAAATAAAGGGAATATCCTCTTCTTTTATACCAATTCCTGTGTCTTCAAATTCAATTTTCAAAAAATCTTTCTCTTCTTTCACTTTAACAAACAATCCACCCTTTTCTGTAAATTTTAAGGAATTGTCCAGAAGATTTAAAAATAATCTTTCAAAAAGCTCTCTGTTTCCAGATATAAGGGGAAGTTTTTCGGGAGCTTCAAACTCAATAAAAAGCCCTTTTTTCTCAAAAAGACCCCGATAACTTTCAAGGGCTTCCTTTAAGGGTTCCAAGATATTGATAGTTTC
>JBBFMJ010000014.1:0-16213 GCA_037478515.1 Thermoanaerobaculia bacterium | reverse complement strand
GTGCCATCCTGGTGCCACAAGAAGATTTGCAGGGTACTTAACCCATGCCACCCACCACGACCCCAAAAAATACCCTTATCTTTTTTATAGTTTCTGGTTTATGACCATTCTGCTGGTGGGTACCTTAAGTTTTTTTGGGATTCATACCCTTTTATGGCTTCCAAGGTCATTGCAAATAAGGAAGCAATTTAAAAGGAAGAGGGAAGAGGAAAAATATTTAATTAGAAGATTTACAAAACTTGAAAGCTGGCTCCACATTTTTATGGTGCTCTCTTTCTTATCCCTTTCCATCACAGGACTGACCATCAAGTTTTCTTATACCAGCTGGGCTTCAGTGATATCTAAAATTTTAGGTGGCTTTGGAGTGACTGGCATAATACACAGAATTTCAGCTGTGGTTATGTTTTGTGTATTTTTTACCCACATTTTTGACTTGATCATAAATAAGAGAAAGGAATATGGAAGTTTAAAGAAGCTTATTTTTGGAAAAAACACAATGATATTTACATTAAGGGATGTAAGGGAGTTTTTTCAAACAATTCTTTGGTTTTTTGGAAGGAAAGAAAGGCCTCAGTATGGAAGGTGGACTTACTGGGAAAAATTTGATTATTTTGCTGTTTTCTGGGGAATTGCAATAATCGGTTCCACTGGACTTATGCTCTGGTTTTCTGAGTTTTTTACAAGATTTTTACCTGGGTGGCTTATTAATGTAGCAACCATAATTCACAGCGATGAGGCACTCCTTGCTACGGGTTTTATCTTTACCATTCATTTTTTTAACACCCATTTAAGGCCTGAAAAGTTTCCCATGGATACAGTTATATTTACTGGAGGCCTTCCAGAGGAAGAATTAAAGATGGACAAGCCAGAGGAATATAATTATTTAATTGAAAAGGGATTAATGGAAAAAAATAAAATGGAACCACTTCCAGAGCATAAAATGAGGACAATTAAGATTTTTGCCTGGGCCGCTCTTTCCATTGGATTTTTTATAATTTTGTGGATAATTTATGCTATGATATTTGCTTATAGATAAGGGGGTAATATGAGGAAATTTTTAGTTTTGTTGCTATTGTTTTCTCCAGTTTTATTTGCCAAGATGAGCAATGAGGACTGCCTCTCTTGCCATGGTATGGAAGGGCTGGAGGCGGTAACAGGAAGAGGAAAAACGCTTCAGCTTTATGTTCCAGCAGATGCCCTTAAAGGTTCAGCCCACGAACATTTAAATTGTACTGACTGCCATATTGGAGAAAAGTCCTTTGAGAATGTCCCCCATTCAGACAAACCTCTGGAAGTGGGATGCACTATTTGCCATGAAGATATTTATAATGAGTATATTAAAAAGGATGTGCATGGTAGAGCCCATAAGGAAAAGAATCCTATGGCTCCTATGTGTCATGGATGCCATGGGGGACACGATATTTTACCCATTTCCAATCCACAGTCCAGAATGTCCAGACAAAACCAGCCAGATACCTGTAGAAATTGTCATGGGAAAGAAGAAATAAATCTACAGGCAGATATTATTAAAAGAAATTTAATTATCCGATACAAAGCTTCTGTTCACTGGCAGGCAATTGAAATGGGAAAGCCCGGAGCCACTTGCACTGATTGCCATGGGCACCATAATATTTTGAGGTCTTCAGAACCGGATTCCAAAGTTTCAATGGTGGGAATCCTAACCACCTGTATGCCCTGTCATCCAAATGAAGTCAGAACTTTTAAAGAAGGAGCCCATGCCAGAGCTTTAACCCATGGAAATTTGGATGTCCCCACCTGTACCACCTGCCATGGTGACCATGATATGGCTTCCCTCAGAATAAGGAGAGGGGATGCTCTTCAGTGGGCAGCCACGCAGGTCTGTATCTGGTGCCATTCTAATGAAAGGATGATGGCAAGATATGGACTTGATACATCACCTGTAAAAAGCTATTTAAGGGATTTTCACGGCCTTACCCAGAAAGGTACCTTTGGAGCAGCTGCTACCTGTGCTGATTGCCATGATGCTCACCATTCTCTCCCTGCTTCCCATCCCCAGTCCAGAATGCATATATCCAACAGGGGCACTGCTTGTGGTAGATGCCACGGAGAGGTATCCCAGACCTTTGCTATGAGTTTTACCCATAAAACCACCATGAAAAGGCCCGGGGAAAAGCTGGAAGAAATTATCAGAATACTATATATTATTTTAATTACTGCTTCCGTTATTGGAATGGTTGCCCATAATTTTATAATCTGGCTCTGGGCAGTGAGGAAAAAATTTATTGCCCAAAAGACAAAGGGACATCTAAAGAGATTTACCCGCTATGAACTGGTCAGCCATTTTATTTTGTTTTTATCCTTTTCAGCCCTTGCCATAACTGGATTTGCCTTGAAATTTCCAGAGGCCTTCTGGGTGAAATGGCTTTTTGCCCTGGGAGTAAATGAAAGTATAAGGGCTTTTATCCATAGGACTTCTGCAGTAATTATGGTTACAGATATTTTAATTTTTGGTTTATATTTGCTAATTAATAAGAGGGGAAAAATAATTCTTAAGTTATTTTTGCCCAGATTTAAGGATATCAAAGAGTTCATTGACTTAATGAAATATTATATAACCTTAAAAGGAGAAAGGCCAAAATTGGGTGTCTTTGATTATTCAGAGAAATTTGAATTCTGGGCACTTATCTGGGGAGTGATAATAATGGCAGTGACAGGTTTTATTTTGTGGTTTCCAAAATCCTTACCTTATGGAACCCCTGCCTGGATTATTAATGTGGCAAGGGTTATCCATTATTATGAAGCCCTTCTTGCAACCCTTGCTATAATTATCTGGCATGGATTTAATACAATTTTCCACCCCCATGAATATCCCATGAGCACTACCTGGCTTACAGGATTTGAGACAGAAGAGGAAGCCGAGGAAAAATATAATGAAACTGCCCTTAAAATAATGGAAAAAGTGGAAAAGTAGTATTAAGTTGAAATTTTAAATACCAATCCTTTAGCTTTAAAGTAAGAAAAGGTATTTTCTCTTGAAGAAATAAATGGGTATCTTTATTTACAGAATAAAGCTTTTATTTATTGTGGAGGAAGCCCCCTTCCAAGGACAGTATAAAATCTACCACCAGTTATGGCAGGGTCTCCTTCATAGCCCAGTTCTTCAAAATTCAAAAATTTTAAATTGGGGTAAACCCTTCTGTAATGTTCAGGAAGTTCTATTTCAGCAGCCCTTTTATGACAACGGGAACACCTTACTGCTTCTGTACTATGACAATCAGTGCACCCCAAGGACTTTTTCTTTGGAACAACTTTATGGTTTATAGATGTGTACATTTCTGTTTCCACAAAGCCATAACTTCCAGAGAAAGGCATACCCAGATATTCCATACCTTCCTTTATTGCCTTCTGCCAGTTGAAATCATTCCAAAAGCCATTGTAAAGTTTTGGAACAACCAAATTGTTTTCTTTTGTATCGTAGGGTTGTTTTGCCCTGTGAAGTTTAAAGGGATATATCCTGGAGTTTGGATTTTTTCTATCCCCTTCTATTTCATTTAAAACTACTCTTTCCAGATTGGCTAACTTATCACCCAGCCTGTAAACCTTTCTTTTTCCATCATACCATTTATAAAGGGGGACATAATTCCTTTTCCAGATTTCAAAGCCCAATTTTTTGTCATATTTATAAATCAAATCTTTTTCTTCTTTTGGGAGTTTAAAATCCTCAAGCCCTGCTTTAGACCAGTCCAGAAAAATCCTGGTGGGGTATTCTTTTGCTATATAGGGAATGTGACAGGTCTGGCAAGCAATGGATTTTATATGATTATCTAAATGGGCTCCCAGTATCCCTGAAATTTGATGGGGTTTTGAACTATGGCACCTCTGACAGCTTAGGGCACCTTCCGTGGCAGGAGCAGAAAGAGACCTTCCCAGTATTTTGTGATTTTTTGTATAATGGCAGTCCTGACAGTTCATTTGGAATGCCCCCATATGGACATCATAATCTGGGTCTGGAGAAATCAGCCCAGGGGAGAGGTCTCCATGTTTCACATTGGGTCCACCATCGCTATAAAAATGGCAGTTTCCACAATTTTTTCTGGAGGGTATTCCCACAGAGAGGGCAATTTCTTTTAAATCTATTTGTGGATCTGGAAAACCACCTCCATAGGGATCCTTTTTGTATTTTCCAGTGGTGTCGTGGCATACAAGACAGTCAATTTGTTTTGGATCATTCAATGCAAGGGGTTGTTTTATCCAGCCAAAACCAATATGGCAGGAGGCACAGTATGCAAGATTGGGACCTGTGCCTATCATATAATTATTTAAAATTGTATTAAGTCCCAGATCTATGGAGTGTTCAAACCCGGAGACCTGAGGTGAATGGCCACCCCATTTGAAATGAACGGAGTTCAAAATCTCCTTTCCCTGTTCTTCATGGCACTGGAGACATTTTTCTGTGACATCCTTTATGGAAGGATTATCTGAAATGTTGACTAAATCTTTATGGTTTGGAACATTTTTCCTGTGACAGTCCACGCAATCTACGGGAAGAAAACCCTCCGAGGAGGTTTTTTCATGGCAACCAATACACTGTCTGTGATAGGCACCTTTAAGCCCTATCCTGGCAGGGTTGTCTGGTTCATCGGGCCAGCGGTGGCATTTATCACAAGCCTCAATTACTATCTCATTCATATCTTTATGACAGGAAGAACAGGGAGCCCCCAGGATGATGTCCATATCCCTGTGAAATTCTTCCAGTGAAAGTCCTACCCTATCACTTTCATCAAAACTTATTCTATGATGGCATACGGCACAGTTCCCTTTCAAGAAATTATCATGGGATCTGTGGGAAAACCTCACTGGCTCATAATAATCTGTCTTACTGTTTAAAATGGAATTGGATAAATAATAAATTGTCTGATAACCCTTGGGACGCATAATGTGATCCCTTGCCTTAATCTTTGGGGGTTCTTTCCCCTTCATTTCATAAGAATATACCAGTTGATATGCTTTTATGGATTCCTTGATGGATTCCTTGTGGACATAGGAATAGGCAAAGACAAATAAAAGGAGTAGAAATACTGCAACCCCTCTGAAAGCCCAAGCCCATTTTGGTTGAAGGACATAAGGTCTCTTTTCTTCTTCCTCTTCTGCCTCCGGGAGCCCTGAAAGAATTGGAAAATAATTGGCAAAAAATCTATAAAGAAGCATAATAAGAGAGATTATAGATACAGTTACAAGGATTTCACCTATGGCAGGAAAATAAATCTTCTCTGCAAAGGAAGGGTGATAACCTATCAAATAGACATTTATTCTATTTAAGGCAACTCCAATTATAATTAAAAGACAGGAAAAGAAAAGCCAACCGGGGGTTCTTCTAACCCTTTTAAAAAGTAGTAAAAAGAAGGGTATCAGAAGACCCATAATTATCTCTACTAAAAAGGAAATGGTTGCAGAAGGGTGTTTTAAAAAGTCCAGCTGATCAAATCTTAAAATTAAATCTCCAAACTTAAAGATAAAATATATAGCCATTATGTAGGGTATTTTTCTTGCCAGTTTGCTTAGTAAATTTATTTCTATCTCTTTTTTAAAACTTTTGCTGGCTATAATGGATTCAAATATAACCATAGGATAGCCCACCATTATGGCAGAAAGCAAAAATAGGAGGGGAAGGATGGGAGTGAACCAGAGTGGATTAATTTTTGTTGGAGCAATGAGCATTAAGGTTCCCAGGGAGGACTGATGCATAAAGGATAATACCACTCCTGCAAGGATAAAGAAGGGAAGCATTGCGTGGACTACATTGTGTAAAAAATAAACTGGTTTTTCCAGAGGGAGTAAAATCTTTTGAAGAAGTCCCCCTTCCTTCATTTTGATTTTAAGCCCTTCCAGAATTGCTGGAGCAATTTCAATGGTAAGGACAGTAAGATATCCCATAACACACATACCTACTTCAAAGAGAACTGAATTACCCTGCCAGTTAAAGATGGGCCTCCACATATTCCACCATCTTCCCAGGTCAAAGACCAGGGCAAAGGCAACCATTGCATATCCAAGCCAGGCAGTCAGGATGGCAGGCCTTAAAAGGGGTTTGTATTGCTTTGAGCCAAAGATTTCAATGAGGGCAGCAGTTGTAAAGCCACCTGCAGCCAGAGCCACTCCACAGGCAACATCAATGGCTATCCAGATTCCCCAGGGATACTGGTCATTTAAATTTGTAACCGTTCCCAGTCCGAGGATAAATCTGGCAAGTCCAAATGTAAATCCCACAGCCACCAGAGCCAGAAGTATAAAGGTTCCTGTAGTAAAAAATTTTATCTTTTGGGGTATGGGTTTTAATATTTTTTCTTCCATATTACTCTCCCTTTTTATTTTTTCTGTTTGTGTAAGCCATAAGAGCACCTAAAAACCCATAAAACAGAATTGGGATTGCACCATATTTGAATATAGAATGTTGAATCTCTTCTGTAAGGCGGGGAGGGGCTTCTTTTTGAAGTCTTTTAAAGCCTAATTCTGTTATATCTCTTCCTGCAAGATAGAGCCAGGAAGTTCCCCCCACTTCATATTCCCCATAAATATGGTTTATGTATTGATCCTTTTTTTGCTTTATCCTATTCCTTGCCAGCTCCAGAAGTTCTCCCCTTTTTCCAAAGACAATTGCCTCCGTGGGACAGGCAGCTGCACAAGCAGGGTTTGCCTTTCCCTCAGGGTTTGTATTTACACAAAACTGACATTTTTTTACCCTTGGGGTTAAAGGATTTGAGTATTCATAAGCCAGAATTTCAAAGGGGCAGGCAATCATACAATATCTGCACCCGATACAGATGGTTGGGTTATAGATAACCGGTCCTTCTTCTGATTTTCTCAGGGCACCCACTATACAAGCAGAAACACAGGAAGGGTCAAGGCAGTGCATACATTGAATTTTAACAGTGGTATTTTTTCTGTCCCATTGGGCAATGGAAGGAGAACCAGGGAATTCATTGACTACAGTAAAGGCATTTTCGGTGGGCCTTCTATGTTTTTTAAAAACTGATTTGTCATCAAAGGGGATGGAGGGCTTCATCAGTTTGTTTGCCCTGTTACAGGCTTCCTCACATTTTCTACAACCAATGCAAAGGGTGGTGTCAACAAGGCATGCCCAGTGATCCTTGGCAAAGGAAACACTATCCTCAGCCAGCCCTTTTTCTGAGGAAAGGAGCAAACCCAGGGAAGAGATCAAAAGAGTTCTCCTGTCAATCTTCATTTTACCTCCTTTTTGACTTTTTATAATAGCATAAAATAGGAAAAAATCAAGTGAAATATTTCACAAATTCTTGAAGGAGGAGGGGCTTTTAACTTACTTTTTTATCCTTGGCTAATAGATTCCCAAGAAGGTTTTGATTTTTTAAAAATTTAGGGTAAAATGTTTAGGGAGTGAAATTATGGTAGTGCCAGCAAACAGTTTTTTAGCTCAGTTTAAAAGGATAAAGGATTACCTTTCTGAGGAAGGAAAGGGTTCTCAGGAACTCAGGGATGCTTTTCAAAAATTAAATGAAAGTTTTAAAAAATACTATACCCCTGAGGCCTTCAAAGAGCTTCTTCAAAAAAATGGTCCCATCTGCGATGATCTGGAAGAAAAATTAAATATTGCATTGATTGCTTTAAATAAGGAAAAGGCAAAAACTTGATTTTTATCCTTTAATAATATATAATTTAAATCTATGATTTTTAAAAAGATTTTTGGTAAAAAGGAAGAGGACTATACTGTTTTGATACAAAAGGGTTTGTATGAGGAAGCAATAAAAGCCCTGGATGTGGAACTGCAAAAAAAACCCAAGGATGTATTTCTTCTTATAAAAAAGGCAGAATGTTATGAAAAATTAAATAAAATAGAGGATGCCTGCAGGATTTTTGAAAAAGTAGCAGAGATTTTTATGGAAGATGGTTTTCTGGCAAAGGCAATGGCAATTCAAAAAAAAATAGAAAAGCTGGATCCTTCCAAGGCAAAAATTACCTCAAAAATTATTATAAATAAAGTTGAAGAATCCAGAAAAGAGCCCTTTTGGAAGGAAAAGGCAATTCCCTATCTTTTTGCTGATTTTGGACAGCAGGAACTGGAAGAAGCCATAAAACTTGCTAAGGTAAAAAATTATAAAGCAGGGGATGTTATATGGAAAGAAGGGGATAAGGGTTCTTCAATACTCTGCATTACTGGTGGCAGGGTAGAGGTGAGGGCAAAAAGTCCTATGGGAGAGGAAGTAAAGCTTGCAGAACTTAAGGAAAAGGATTTTTTAGGAGAGGTGGGGTACATTTCAAAAAAGCCCAGAACCGCTACTATAATTGCCCTGGAAGATACAGAAGTTTTAGAGTTTGAAGAAAGTGCTATGGATGAAATAATTTCCAAGTTTCCAGAGGTTAAAACTATTATGGAAAAATATTACCTGGAAAGGGCAAATAAGACAATTGAAGCTTTTCTGGAAAAGGCAAAAGAAGGAAAGAAATGAGTATAAGGGAAATAAGAAAGATAGGGGACCCGGTTCTAAGGGAAATCTGTCAGCCCGTTACCAGATTTGATGGGGAAATTATAAAGTTAGTTCAGGATTTAAAGGATACAATGTATGCTGCCCCTGGTGTGGGGCTTGCGGCAAATCAAATTGGGGTTCCTTTGAGGGTTGCAGTGGTGGATATCTCAGTGGGTGATGACCCCTCTTCCTTTATTGTTTTAATCAATCCTGAAATTATTTATCAAGAAGGAGAGCAATACGAAGAGGAAGGATGCCTTTCGATACCTGGAGTATCAGAAAAAGTAAAAAGACCTAAAAAGGTGAGGTTAAAATTTCAGGATCTGGAGGGAAATTTTAAAGAAATGGAAGGGGAAGGGCTTCTGGCAAGGGCTTTCTGCCATGAAATAGACCATCTTAATGGAAAATTTTTCATTGACTATCTTTCTCCTTTCAAACTTAAATTTTTGAAAGGAAAATTGGAAAAAATCCAGAAATCTGTCTGATGGCAATCTATTTTTCAAATACATTAAAAAACCTAAAAGAAGAATTCAAACCCTTAAGGGATGGTTTTGTAGGGCTTTATACCTGTGGTCCCACTGTCTATAATTTCATACACATCGGAAACCTCAGAACTTTTTTATGGGAAGATTTGCTTAAAAGGTTTCTGGAATTTGAGGGTTTTGAGGTAAAACATATAATGAATATTACTGATGTGGATGATAAGACCATAAGGGATTCTCAAAAGGAGGGGATTACCCTTAAAGAGTTCACAGAAAGATACACTCAGGCATTCTTTGAAGATATTGAAAAGGTAAGAATAAAGCCCGCAAACCATTATCCCAGAGCCACAGAACATATTAAAGAAATGATTGAAATAATAAAAAAACTGGAAGAAAAAGGGCATACCTATGTATCTGAGGGCTCTGTCTATTTTAGAATTTCCACCTTTAAAGATTATGGGAAACTTTCAGGGATTGACCTTTCTCAAATAAAGCCAGGGGTAAGGGTTGAGTTGGATGAGTATGAAAAGGAAGATGTGAGGGATTTTGTACTCTGGAAGGCAGCAAAGGAAGGAGAGCCCTTCTGGGATACAATTTATGGAAAGGGGAGGCCTGGTTGGCATATTGAATGTTCTGCAATGAGTATGAAGTATCTGGGTGAGACCTTTGATATTCACACTGGTGCTGTGGATAATATTTTTCCTCACCATGAAAATGAAATTGCCCAGTCAGAGTGTGCCACGGGAAAGCCCTTTGTAAATTACTGGATGCATGCAGAGCATTTAATTGTGGAAGGGGAAAAGATGTCCAAATCCAAGGGAAATTTTTATACTTTAAGGGATCTTCTGGAAAAGGGTTATTCTCCCCTTCCCATAAGATATCTTTTAATATCTGTTCCCTATAAGAAAAAATTAAACTTTACCTTTCCATCTCTGGATGCTTCCTATGAAGCCATAAAAAGATTGGACAGTTTCATTGTGAGATTGAAGGAGATAAATGAAAGCCAGAAGGAAGGTGGAAAGGAAATACTTCCAGTACTGGAAAATTTTAAGGCAAATTTTATAAATTCTTTAAGGGATGATTTGAACACTGCTGAAGCTTTTGGCTCTCTATTTTCCTTTGTTAAAGAGATAAATTTAATTATGGAAGAAAAGGAACTTTCTGCCTTAAATGCAGGGCTTATTTTAAATACTTTGAGGGATTTTGATAGGATTTTAGATATACTTCCCCAGCCCACAAAGGCAGAAGAAGAAATCTTGAATTACATAAAATTAAGGGAAAGTTTAAGAAAAGAAAAAAAATATAAAGAAGCCGATGAGATAAGGGAAAAACTAAAAAATTTAGGGATAATACTGGAAGATACCCCTTCTGGAACGAGGTTTAGAAAAATTTTTTGATTTGTTTTAAATCCAAATAAGTTTGCAAAAATCTTTAAAAGATGATAAAATATGATGACTTTCTGGAGGTCTTATGCCAATTTATGTTTATCTTTGCCAAGAGTGCGGAAAAGAGCAGGAGTTTATTCTCCCTCAGGGTAGAGAAGCAAATATCTGTATTTATTGTGGTGGGAGGTTAAAAAAAATTCCCCAGTCCCCTGCAATTCAGTTTAAGGGAAGTGGTTTTTATATAAATGATTATGCCAGAGGTTCTAAAGATAAGGAGAAAGGCGAGAAAGAATCTGCAAAACCAGAGGCCTCAAAGAAGTAATATTTAAACCATATACCAGATTTGTCCATAAAAATCCTTCAGGTGTTCCCATATCACACCTTATTCCTTCAAATTTATATCCAATAATCCCTTTTTTTGTATATTTTTGAAGGGCGTCGGTGAGTTGAATTTCGCCACCCTTTCCTTCCTTTGTATCTTCGAGGAATTTAAATATTTCTGGAGTTAGAATATACCTCCCAATTATTGCCAGATTTGAAGGGGCAACTTCTGGTGCTGGCTTTTCTATCATATCTTTAATTTTAAAAACATTTTTTTCAATTTCTTTCCCATCTATAATCCCATATTTAAAAGTATCTTCCTGGGGCACTTCTTCCAGTGCTACTACGGGCAATTTGTATTTTTCATATATTTTAATCAATTGATTTATGCAGGGAACCTTTGAAATTACAAGATCATCTGTTAAAACCACTGCAAAGGGTTCATTTCCAACCCATTCTTTTCCCTGCAGGATGGCATGACCCAAACCCTTAATTTCCTTTTGTCTTATGGAATAAAAATTTGCAAGGTTTGCTGTCTCCATCACTGCTTCCAGTTCCCTATCTTTTTCTTTTTTCCTTAAATGCTCTTCCAGGGAAGCATTTCTGTCAAAGTAATCCAAAATAATTTCTTTTCCCTGGGAAGTTATAAAAAGGATTTCTTTAATTTTTGATTTTTGGCATTCCTCTACAACATGATGAAGGATTGGTTTATCCCAGACAGGGATAAGCTCCTTTGGGACTGCCTTTGTTGCTGGAAGTAGCCGTGTTCCAAAACCAGCCACAGGAAAGATTGCTTTTCTAATTTTCATTTTTTTAGTTTAACACATCCTGGAACTTTACTTCAATTCCAATTTTAATATTATTCTTCCTGACAAAACCGCCCTCTACTTCCAGGACATAAATTGCTTTTTCCTTTGATTTATAAGTGGGGCAGGGGTCTTCCTTGCAGGGCTCAAAATTTTCTTTTATATCCACAATTTTGCCCTTTTTGTCTATAAAAATTAAATCCAGCGGAAAAAAGCAGTTTTTCATCCAGAAACTCTGAAAGTCCTCTTTTTCAAAGATAAAAAGCATACCCCTGTCTTCAGGAAGGGAATGCCTGAACATAAGCCCTAAAGCCCTCTCTTCTTCTGTCTTTGCTATTTCCACTTTTACTGACTTACCGTTGGGAAATACAACTTCAGGCCATTGATAGGAATTCTGTGGGTTTTCCTTATGGCAGTTAATCGTCAATATTATGAAGAGATTTAAGATTAAATTTTTGAACATAATACCTCATGGACCTGAAACTCAATTTTAAAAGTTTGGCTGCCTTGGTTTGATTCCAGTTTGTCCTTTCCAGTGCCTGAAGGATTAATCTTTTAGTTATTTCATCCAGATGCCTCTGGAGGTCAATTCCTTCTTCAGGAAGGTCAATTATGGGTGCTTCCTTTATGGGGGTTGTCACAATGTGATGGGGCAAACTTGAAAGGCGTATTACATTAGTGGGTTCCAAAGTTACTGCTCTTTCAATTACATTTTCCAGTTCCCTAATATTTCCAGGCCAGGGATAGTTTTCCAGTATCCTCATAGCGTCCAGAGAAATTTTCTTCTCCAGAATTCCCATCTTTTCACAGAACTTTTTTATAAATGCCTGTACCAGCACAGGGACATCTTCCTTTCTCTGCCTTAAAGGTGGAATGTTTATATGTATTACATTTATTCTGTAATAAAGGTCTTCCCTGAACCTTTTTTCCTGAACCAGATTTTCAAGGTTTTGATTTGTGGCAGCAATTACCCTCACATCCACCTCTATATCCTTTGTGGAGCCCACAGGTCTGATCATTCTGTCTTGCAAAACCCTTAAAAGTTTAACTTGCATGGGCAGGGACATTTCCCCTATTTCATCTAAAAAAATTGTACCTTTATCAGCCACCTGGAAAAGCCCCGGAGTTGATTTTAAAGCCCCTGTGAAGGCACCTTTTTCGTAGCCAAAAAGCTCACTTTCCAGAAGCGTCTCTGGGATGGCACCACAATTGATGGAGACAAATCTGTAATTTTTTCTGGGTCCTAAATTATGTATGGCTTTGGCAATGAGTTCCTTTCCTGTGCCACTTTCCCCTGTGATTAAAACCGTGGTGGGGACCTTTGAGACCTTTTCAATCATCCCTGCAATTTTAAGCATTGCTGGGCTTTTACCTAAAATAAATCCATATTTTATCTTTTCCTGAGTTTCTTCCCTCAGTTCATAAATCTCTTTTTCCAGAGCCACTTTTTCAAGGGCTTTCTGTGCTCTGAAATAGAGTTCTTCCAGCTCGAAGGGTTTTGTTATATAGTCATAGGCACCCTGCCTTAAGGCTTCCAGGGCTCCCGTATGGGAGCCAAAGGCAGTTATCATAATCACTGGAATTATTGGAGACCTTTTTTTCATTTCAATTAAAACTTCAAGCCCACTTATGTCGGGCATTTTTATATCCAAAATAACCAGTTGAAAGGCAGAACCATCTTCAAAGAGATTAAGGGCTTCTGTTCCAGAAGCAGCGAGGGTAACTTCCCATCCCTTCTGTTCAAAATACAACTTTAAAAGTTGCCTTAAATTGGGTTCATCATCCACTACAAGAATATTATTCATAGGGTAGCACCACTTCAAATATAGTTTTTACACCGGGTTCTGACTTCACTGTTATAATTCCTCCATGTTCTGAAATTATTCTTTTGCAAAGGGCAAGGCCTATTCCCAAACCCTCCTGAAAATTAGAAGAAAAGGGCTCAAAAACTCCTAGGACTTTATCTTTTGGTATCCCTGGTCCTGTATCTTCTACCTCAATTTTAACATCACCATTGACCAGCAATCTTATTGTCAGGTTTCCTTTTTTGGAGCCCATAGCTTTGAATCCATTTCTTACCAGATTCCATAATACCTGTTGAAGCATATCCCTGTCAGCATTGATGATTATTTCCTTCTCTGGTAATTCCAGAAATATATCATGAGGTTCCTTTTCCGGAGAATTTTTCAAAAGTTCAAAAAAGTCCTTCAGTTGCTGGGTCAAAGAATATTTAAATTTTGTAATCCTGTTGGGCCTTGCAAAGAGCAAAAAATTTTCAATAATTCTATTAAGGCGGAAGGTCTCCTGGGCAATTATTTTTACAAGTTTTCCTTCATTGTTTTCCTTAATTTTTTCCTTAAGCATCTGGACAGAGCCGCTTATGGAAGCTAAGGGATTTCTTATCTCATGGGCAATTGCTTGAGACATAGCCCCAATGGTTGCCATCTTTTCCTTTTTCTTTAATTCTTCCTCAAGTTTAATTTTTGAAGTTACATCATCCACCACCAGGAGTACTCCTTCCATTTTGTTTTCCAAATTATAAAGTCCTGAAATCTTTACTCTGAAGAAACTTTCCTCATATTGTACTTCCTTTTCAGTTACCTTTAACTCCTGGTTTAAGCCCTTTAATATATCTTCTAAATTCTCTTTTAAAAATTTTAAGTCTTCAAATCCTTTTAAGCTGCCAAATCTTTTTAAAGAAGAATTGTTCTGGAAAATTATATTTCCATTGGGGTCCAGGGCAAATATATAACTTGCCACAGAAGAGACAATTGCCTGATTTAAAGAAATCAAATCCTGAAACTGTTCTTCTGTGGAAGATAGCTCCTCATGGGTCTTTCTCAACCTTTCTGAAATAAAACTTCCTAAAAATGCCACTATAAAGAAGCCCAGAAAATTTGTTATGAGATTGTAGTAAATTCTGCCCATAGGAAGCATTGGCTGATAATAAAAAGAAGGTATAAGTCCATAGTACTGAAGATCCACCAGGAGGCCATATAGAATTGTGGAAAGGGCAGCAAAGAGCAGAGCCCCTTTTCTATAAAGGTAAAAGGAGGCAACCAGAATTGTTATTAGATATAAAAAGGAAAAGGAACCTGTGAGAGAGCCAGTAAGGTATACAATGGTGGATTCTATCAGGATATCTCCAAAGAGCTGGATATAAAGATTTGTCCTGACGGAAATAAATTTTCTAATAATTAAGTAGATTAAATTTAAAAAATAGATAAAGGCAGTTAAATAAAAAAGGAAATCCAGAGGAAGTACAAAATAGTTTATAAATTGAATTATAAGAGCAGCCAGGAAGAGGGATGTGGCTACAATGCTCCTGTATATTACAAAATTTAAAATTAACTTTTCATTCACCTCTTTTTACTGCAGTTTTGATATGAGGGAAAACATAGGCATATACATAGCAACTACAATAAATCCAATTACCGTTCCTAAAATCACTATGATAACTGGTTCTAAGAGTTTCATAAGTCCAGCCACAGCAGTATCCACTTCCTCTTCATAAAAGTCAGCAATTTTGGAAAGCATTGTATCCAGAGCACCAGTACCTTCACCAACGGATATCATCTGACAGACCATTGGTGGAAATACACCTGTTTCTCTTAAAGGATCTGAAATGGTCTTTCCCGTTTCCACCTGTTTTCTAACATATAAAATGGCATCTTCAATAATGGAATTTCCAGCAGTTCTTGCAGTTATATCCAGACCTTCCATAATTGCCACACCAGAAGAAGTCAAGGTTGCAAGGGTTCTGCAGAACCTTGCCACAGCAATCTTCCTCAGGAGCATACCCATTACAGGAAGCTTTAGTAAAATGCCATCAATTACCCTTCTTCCTTTGTAAGTTTTATAATACTGCCTTAAAGCAAAAATGATTACAACTATGGCTGCTACAATAAGGAGGAAATAATCAGCCAGAAAGTTAGACATAGCAATGACTATTCTTGTGGGAAGGGGAAGGGTAGCACCCAGAGAGGAAAAGAGGGAAGCAAAGGTGGGAATTACTTTCCATAAGATAACTGCCACAGCCAGAACAGCCACAGTAATAACTGCTATAGGATAGATCATGGCAGATTTAACCTGGGATTTAAGTTTTACATTTTTTTCAATATAGGTAGCCAATCTTTGTAAAATTACATCCAGAATACCACCTGCCTCACCAGCAGCAATCATATTTGTGTAAAGATTATCAAAGGCTTTGGGATGTTTTCTCATAGCATCAGCAAGGGATGAACCCGATTCCACATCCTGTCTTACCTGCATTATGATTTTTGCAAAGGTTTTGTTGGGTTCCTGTGAACCTAAAATCTCAAGGCACTGGACCAGGGGAAGCCCTGCATCAATCATAACTGAAAACTGTCTTGTAAAAACAGAAAGGGATTTGGCTGGGACTGAACCACCTATTTTTTTTATGGCAATTTCCTTTCCTTTTTCCTTTACAGCAGTGACTATAATTCTCTGTCTTCTCAAGGCAGCAACCACTGCCTCTTTGCTTTCTGCCACCATTGTCCCTTCCAGGGAAGCCCTGTCAGGACCGGTTCCTTTCCAAACAAATGTTGGCATAAAAACCTCCTATAATTAATTTTTGTAAGTTGCTTTCATCAACTAAATACAATTTATTTAGATACTTTTCCGGAAACAAAAATTTAATATATGCGGGATCGCATGCATGATGAGTAAAGGATAAATCAAATTCGTAATAAGGATAATAATTTGGATCAGAAGCA
>JBBFMJ010000013.1:0-16312 GCA_037478515.1 Thermoanaerobaculia bacterium | reverse complement strand
GTGGAGGTCTCTGTTCAGGCAGGAGGGGCTGGAAAGGGGATGACAGACCTCTTAAATGAAATGGTGGATATTGCAATGGTATCAAGAGAAATATCAAAGGAGGAGGAAGGAAAAGGAGCCATTAAAATTGCCGTCTGCAAGGATGCAACCCTTCCAATAATTTCATCGAAAAATCCTTACCTCAATACCCTTCTTAAAAAAGGAATAAAGAAAAGCCAGCTTCTGGGTATCTTTACATCCAAAATAGGTTTCTGGAATGAAGTTTATGATTTAAAGGAAAATAAAAAAATCAATGTTTATACCAGATCAGATGCCTGTGGAGCAGGGGAGACCTTTGCAAATTATTTAGGCCTTCATCAGGAAGATCTGGAAGGGATTGGAATATATGGAGATCCCCAGATAGTTGATTCTGTTGGAAGGGATCCTCTGGGGATTGGATATGCAAATATTGCCTTTATTTATGATAAAAAAACTTCAAAACCCCATGAATCCATAAAAATATTACCGTTGGATTTAAATGAAGATGGAAATATTTCAAAGGAAGAAGATTTTTATTTAGAAAAAGGGGATATTTTGCTTGCCATAAAGGATGGTAAACTGCCTTCCCCACCTTCAAGAAATCTTTATCTAGTGGTAAAAAAGGGTAAAGTGAAACCTTATGTGGTAGATTTTTTAAAATGGATTCTGGGTGATGGTCAAAAGATAGTGGAAAAAGCTGGTTTTGTTAGAATAGAAATAAAAGATAAAAATTTAAATTTTTAATGTTTTTTCAAGCATTAAAAAAATTTTTTATAAAATTTTACACTCTCATACCCTTTTTTCTATTTTTTTTAATTTTCTTTTATTTACTTTTCAGTTCTTTGGATTTTTTGAAAGGAAGGTCTCTTACTGAGTTAATTTTTTCTTCCCAGTGGAAGCCCTTAAAGGGTGATTTTGGTTTTTTCCCTTTCTGGTTTTCCTCTTTTTATGTAACTGCCCTTTCTGCCCTTATATTTATTCCTGTAGGACTTTTAATTTCTGTCTATATTTCAGAATATGCAAACCGAAGAATTAAAGATATCCTCAAACCCTTTTTTGATGTTTTAAGTGCCATACCTTCTGTGGTCTTTGGGCTCTGGGGTTTTACTGTTATTGTCCCCTTTGTCTCTCGAATGGGAAATTTTTTGGGAATTTCCACCTCCGGATACAGTATTCTTTCTGCTTCCATTGTGCTTAGTTTAATGGTGCTTCCTTTTATGATAACCCTCTGTATTTCCATTTTTGAGATGGTCCCTTTTTCTTTGAAAGAATCGGTCCTCTCTCTGGGTGCCACAAGATTTGAAATGGTTGAAAAAGTTTTAATCCCTCAATGTAAAAAAGGTATAATTGCCAGTATTTTTTTATCTCTGGGAAGGGCTATTGGCGAGACCATGGCAGTTATGATGGTTGTGGGCTGTACTTTTAAGGTTCCAAAAACTCCCTTTGACCCTGCCTACCCAATTCCAGCCCTCATTGCCAATGAATTTGGAGAGATGATGTCCATCTCTTCCTATAAAGGTGCCTTGCTTTTTTCTGCCTTTTTGCTTAATTTGATTGTTTTGATTTTCCATTTTATTTTTAGGAAAGCATTTTTAAGGAATAGTTGATGGAAAGAATAAAAAGGGAAAAGCTTTTTGTCCTGCTTATGAAATTATCTCTGGCAATTTTTTTGCTCCTCACCTTTTCTCTCTTTACTTCTATTTTTTTTAAAGGTATATCTTTTTTAAGTTTTGAGATGGTGTTTTCAAAACCCTCCAGAGGTTTTTATATGGGTGGAGGAGGAGGGATATTTCCTTCCATAATTGGCTCTCTGGTCCTGGCTTCTTCTTCAACTGCTATTGCTTTTCTACTTTCTCTCCCTTTAAGCATTTTTATAAGCTTATACTCCAGGAGCACCTTTTCAAATTTTGTAAGAAATTTTGTGGATTTGCTCTGGGGAATTCCTTCCATTGTTTATGGAATTTTTGGTTTTTTCATAATGATTTACTTGGGGCTTAAAGCATCCCTTCTGGCAGGAATAATAACCCTTTCTTTTGTGGTATTTCCACTTATTTTAAGAAGTTTGGATGAGCTTTTTCAAAATGTACCCTTTTCTTTAAAGGAAGCTTCTCTTTCCTTAGGTCTTTCCAAGTTTCAAATGGCTGTTAAAGTTTTTCTTAAAGCCATTGCCCCTGGAATGCTTTCAGCAATATTGATATCCTTTGGAAGGGCAATAGGGGATTCTGCTTCTATCTTATTTACTGCTGGTTTTTCTGATAACTTTCCCATTTCCCTGTTTTCTCCTACCTCTTCACTTCCTCTGGTGGTTTTTTACCTCTATTCAAGCCCTGATGAAGAGGTTTCAGGGAGGGCTTATGCTGCTTCCCTTATATTAATTGCTATAGCGGTTTTTATTTCAATTATTTCAAGGAGGATTGGAAAAAGGATTTATGGTAAATGAACATATAGAGATTAGAAATTTTTCTGTCTGTTATGGCAAAGAATGTGCTTTAAAGAATGTCAGTTTAAAGATACCAAATAATGCCATAACTGTAATACTGGGTCCCTCAGGGTGTGGAAAATCCACTCTCTTGAAATCTTTAAACCGTCTCATTGATGAGGTGGAAGATGTAAGGGTTGAAGGGGAAATAATTGTGGATGGAAAAAATATATATGATAAGGATGTAAAACTTCCAGAACTCAGGAAAAAAATGGGCCTTCTCCTTCAAAAGCCCCAGGTCCTGCCTTTCTCCATATATAAAAATGTGATATTTGGTCCAAAACTAAATGGCATAAAAGATAAAAAAAAGCTAAGGGAAATGGCTCAAAAATATTTAACTATGGCTCATCTGTGGGAAGAGGTGAAGGACAGGATTTATGAGCCAGCCCATAAGTTATCCATAGGGCAGCAACAGCGGCTATGTCTTGCAAGAGGTCTTGCAGTGGAGCCAGAAATCCTTTTATGTGATGAGCCCACTTCTGCCCTGGACCCCCTTTCTTCAAAGAAAGTGGAGGAAACCTTGCTGGAACTTAAGAAGGACTATACAATTATTCTGGTAACCCATATTTTAAGACAAGCAAAACGCTTGGGGGATTTTATTGCTTTTTTTTATTTAGGGGAACTGGTGGAATTTGCACCGGCAAAGGAGTTTTTTGAAAATCCAAAAGATGAGAGGACAAGGGCATACATTAAAGGGGAAATATCATAAAAGAAATTTGTATTAAATTGTGTTATAATTCTATAAAATTTTTTAAAAGAGGGGCTGTAGCTCAGCAGGATAGAGCAACGGATTCCTAATCCGTAGGCCGTGGGTTCGACTCCCGCCAGCCCCACTTCTGTATTAAATAGAAAAATTGTTTTCCAGAAAGGATTTCAGACGACTTAGTTTTGAGTAAATTTCCTCCCTTTTTTCCAGAGTAACTTCGCTTTGCACTTCTTTTATAAGTTGAAAGATTATGTCTTTAACCTGAAAGAATTCTTTTATCTCTATTTTGGAAGTGGCGTACCTTGGAATTTGGGAAACCTTTGGGGAAAGAATAGGGGTCTCCCTTCCCAAAACCACAACTCTTCCCTTTCCCTGCTGTTTTGCCTGATAGAGTGCCATATCTGCTTGGAGTATTAGGTCCTGTATATCCTTTCCTCCATGAAAGGGATAAGATACCCCTCCAAAACTAAATGTTACTGGTCTTTCTATTTCAAAATCCACACTGGCCAGGGTTTCCTGGATTTTTTTTGCCACATTATATAAATTGGAACTGTCCAGTCCTGGCAAGAGTATCATAAATTCATCACCCCCAAACCTTCCCACCACATCATAAATCCTTAATTGTTTTTTTATATTTTCTATAAACTTTTTTAAAATGGTATCGCCTTTCAAATGACCGTAGGTATCATTTATGTTTTTGAAATCATCCACATCGCAGATAAATAATCCAAAGGAACTTTTAGTCCTCAAAGCCCTTTGAAATTCCTCTTCCAATCTTGTAAGAAAGAAACTTTTTGTATATGCTTTGGTGAGTTCATCAATGTTGGATTTTTCAAAGAGCATATCGTTTTCAAGGCAAAGGGAAGCCAGATTTGCAAAACTTATAAGTTCATTTGTATTCTTTCTAGAAAAATTTTTTCTAGTTTTAAACTTGTCTATATACATAATTCCATAAAAGTTTTGAAGGGAGGGAAGGTATAGGGGAAAAGCACAAAAAGGGTATGGGATTTTGAGAGAATTTTGGTCTTCTGGATTATAAAATATGGGTTGTGATATTTCTTTAAAGTTTATTTTAATTTCATCCAGAGGGTTAATTCCTTCCCCGGAGGGGATTTCTGAAAGGACTTTCCACTTTTTTTTATCCCATTCATATTTTAAAATCATACACCTGTCTGCCTTTGAAACTTCCAAGGCAGCCCCTGCAATTTTTTCAAGCAAACCATTTACCTCTTGAAGGGGGATCAAGGTCTTAAGGATTTCTAAAATGAGTTTTTCTGGCATATATAAATTATATCAAAACTTTTTTTAAATTTCTATTCCATATTTTTTAATTTTTTCCCTGAGGGTTTTTGTTGAAATATTTAATCTTTTTGCTGCTTCTTCTATGTTTTTTTCCGTTTCCTTAAGGATTTTTTCTATTTTATAGGTTTCCACTTCCCTTAAAATAATTTGAGTTGCCTCCTGAAGGTCATCGGGTAGATTAAAGATATCCATAGGAGAGTATTTATAATCCTTGCTTTCCCCAATGAAAATGTCCTCGGGTAGAATGGTATCACCCCTTGAAAGGATTATTGCCCTTTCAATAGCATTTTCCAGTTCCCTTACATTTCCTGGCCAGTGGTATGAAAGCATTTTTTTCATTGCTTCGGGATGAACCTTGGGCTTCTTTTTTCCAAATTCTTTTGAATACTTTGAGATAAAATGTTCCACCAGAAGGGGTATATCAGAGGTTCTGTTTCTCAAAGGGGGAATAGTTATGGGAAAGATATTTATCCTGTAAAAAAGATCCTCTCTGAATCTCCCTTCTTCCACTGCTTTTTTTAGGTCCTGATTGGAAGCACAAAGGATCCTTACATCAACTTTAATGGTGGAGGTACCCCCTATCCTTTCAATGGTTTTTTCCTGAAGCACCCTTAAAACCTTTCCCTGGACATCCTTGGAAAGTTCTCCAATTTCATCTAAAAAAATGGTTCCACCCTGAGCCAGTTCAAATTTTCCCAGTTGCCTGGAGATGGCACCTGTATAGGAACCCTTCTCATGCCCAAAGAGTTCATTTTCAATCAAGGTTTCTGGGATTGCTGCACAGTTTATTGCCACAAAAGGACCTTTTTCCCTTTTTGATAGGGAATGGATTGCCCTGGCAAAGAGTTCTTTTCCAGTTCCAGATTCGCCCAGGAGCAGGACCGTGGCATCGGTGGGGGCTACTTTGTTTACCTCTTCTGAAACCTTTTTCATAATGGGAGAAGTACCAATTATTTCTGGTAAAGGAAAATAGAGGGAAGTTTCACTTTTAAGAAGGATATTTTCTCTTAAAATTTTTTGCTTTTCCAGGACTTTTTCCACTACCAGCAGTAAATGATCAGGGTCTATGGGTTTTAAAAGAAAATCTTCGGCACCCCTTTTCATTGCCTCCACTGCCAGCTCTATGGTGCCGTAGGCAGTGATTATTATCACTGGAAGGTCGGGGTTTTTTTCCTTGGCTTCTTTTAGGATTTCCATACCATCTTTTTTTGGTAATTTGTAATCAGCTATAATTAAATGGTAATCATTTTTTTCTATCAGTTTTTCTGCCTTTTCTCCGTCGGAGGCACAATCCACATTATAACCATTTTTTTGGAGAACCTCTTTTAAAAGATTTTGAAGGGAAATTTTATCTTCTACAATTAATATTTTTTCATTTTTCATTTTATCCATCATAAACTAAAAATGCCCTTTCTGTCAAAATTTTATAAAAAAAGGGGCAATGTAAATTGCCCCTTTTAAAATCTTTTTTATGAATTTTTACATATCCGTTAGTATTTGTTCCACATAGGCAGTGGGAAGGTCTTGAGTGATTCCTTCTTTAAGCTGGGGGTTATACCAGATCTGAACATTACCATTGGATCTATCATCTGCATTCCAAATCATTACAGAACCGTAAAAATCTCTATCACCTCTTGCCCAGAATTTCCCAGTTAAATATAAAATACCTCTGTAATATCCTCTGAAAGTAAAGGTTGGTCCGTATTTGTCCCATCCCTTTGAAGTCCCAAGGGTTGAGGATTCGGCATCAGCATCCACTACATAAGATAAAGATTTGTAATTTAAATCTTCAGGATATCTTAGATTTATAAACCTGTCTATGAAATTTCCATTGGCATCAACGGCATCGTAGTTGCCATTTCTATACTCAAGGTAATGAGGGTCCATATTTTCCCAGAGGGGTTCACCAGGGAATTTGCAATTTGTAAAGTCATTATTGGAGCCACCTGATGATTCGTAAAGTTGTGCGCATATATACTGAACACCTCCACTCCAGTATGAACCTTTTACAGATACTTCTGCAGTAATATTGGCACCATCCACTCTTGGGACCTTGCCATCATTGGTATCAAAAAACCAGAACCCTTCTTTTCCGGAGGTCCAGGTTTCAAAATCATAGCATTTTGTTGCATCCTTTGGTGGACCCCATTTGCCAGCGGGGCACACTCCACCCACTGCACTGGCTCCACCTGGCACCAGATAATAAATATTTTTGCCACCGCCCTGTTTTACTATTGTGGTAATTACATTTTTCCAGTAATTGTAACCTCTGAAAGCATTGGCAAAACCCACGGTGGGATCACATCCAAACACATTATAAAATTTTGTATTATTAAAAGTTGGAACTGAAGCATTGCACCAGCTTGAAGGAATACCGCAAACTGGGCTATCTGAATTACCGTTGCATTCCTGACAGTCCATATAGGCATATTTTACCAATCTGTTTTGGTTGGGTGGAGAGAGGTTTTCATCAAAGACATAATCGCAGGATAGATTCTGGGATGGATCATCAATTGGTTTTGGTAAAAGTTCCTGACCAGGTGCCTGTGTTGCAAGAGCCGAACTGGGACAGCTACCTATGGTTAAACTTTGCTTGGAGCTTGGTTGTAAAGCAAAGGTTTTCCTGGATCTGAGTAAAAACCAGGGATCCTCCAAAGTTTTTCCCTGTAAGGGTTGGCTGATATTTCCAGTATAGTTGGTTCCAAAAAGGGGACCACAGGGAAGAACCACGCCCTTTGGATTTGAATACCAGGGGGCTCCCAATGATAAATGTTGCACATTGTTATCCTGGATATGCTCAGTGGTCTTCATAGTTCCCCACCATACCCTTACAGAACCATTCATATTTATTGTGCCATCCACATCCAGAGCCACTCCTGCAATGGCAAAATTTATGTCGGTAATTACACCTTTTACCCTTCTGGTAGATAAAACTTCTACCACCTTTCCACTGGAGTCCCTTCTGACAGTTTCTGCTGTTATTTCGGCAGTGCAAATTCCATAGGGGGTATTATTGGGGTCGGTGGGAACAAGGGGATTGGGAGAAACAGGAGGAGAGTATAGCTTAATTTCGCTTATCCTTACAGGACCAGTGGCTGTTCCTAAGAGCAGGGTGTTAAGGCTATCGAGATAACTTACAGAGCTGCTGTTGGAATAACTTATTACTAAATCTGGATGTTCAGAGGTTCCAAAAAATCTATGGTAAACGGTAGATGTTCCATTGGTTCCTACAAAGGGTCTGTCAAAAAGCTTGTAGTTTGTGCAGTTTGAATTAGGACTATTACAGGCCCATTTGTAATAAGTTATGTCATCTTCTTCAGGGGTGGAATCGGAATCGGACGTGTATGTTCTTGGAAGAAACTGGATTGCACTTGCTGGAGGCAGCAGGGTCATTGTGTCATTAGCGTGGTTAAACCAGGAATTAACCATATAGATACCACTTTGAGCTGCCACCAGTGATTGCATAGCAAGGTAATAATTGTTGGAGATTTTGTTTTCTGTGTCAGCCATAAAGAGGAAAGAAATTCCTGTCAGGGTCAAAATGACCATTATAAGAAGGGTGACCAGAAGTGCTGAACCTTTGTTTAATCTTTTCATATTTACCTCCTAAAATTTTATCTTAAGGACCTATAAAAATAGGTATATTAGTACACAATAATTCACTGTAAGGAGAATATATAGTGACCTTTCCAGTGCAATTACCACCACCGGCTTTGCAAGAAAAAGAGACTGATGCTCCCGGATAATCGACGGCAGTTATATCTGGTTTCTTGGCAGTGTAATATTCTACCACATAATAACACATTGGGGAGAAGGGACTGTCACAGGTAAAGTTAGATTTTTGCGGCATGTTAAAATTACAGAAGAAGTCCTTGTCACAAATTTTATAAAAGAAATTTCCTGTAAGATTTAATGGACCATTGGAACTATTTATATTTTTATCAAAATTAAGTTTAAACCAGTTATATTTTGTGGAGTTTGATGGATCCCTATACATCCTCAGGTATCCATACCAGTTTGATTGGTTGTATGGATACGGATAATCATAACCAATCCATTTTCCATCCATATTTGTTGGAGTGGCTGATTGCCATAAATTAAATGGGGTGGGCGAGCCGGAATTCGGATCGGATTCATAAAAATCTATTTTTTCATAGAGGTAGTTTCCAGAAGAAGAGAAGGAGATTCCTTTAAGTAAAACATAAGTACTGGTGTTTTGTTTATATAGCTCAAAGGTTAAATTGTCATTGAAATAACTGGCATTTTGAATTATGTAATCTCCACAGGTTCTATTTAAAACTATCCACCTCTCAAAAAAGGCAGTGCATCCCTTTGAGTCAGTGGCAGTCACATTTACCACATAGGTTCCATCAGGATAGGCAGTATTGTTCCAGGGGAAGGTTACAGAGCAGGGATTTCCAGAACATACACCTGAAAAGCTTTCATTGTAGGGAACCGGGATCCTGAAAACTACATTAATGCTGCTTACATCTGCAGGGACATTCTTTGCTGTAAAAGTTATGTTTAAGGTGGGTTGAGTTACGGTTAAATAATCTATTTTTGGATTAGATATCTCACCTTCCCAGGTTATTATGCAGGGAACAGAGGCAACTTTTGAAAGCTCTCCTTCCCACTCACCAGAGGCACATTTATAATAACCCCTGATTCGGAAAAATTTTTTATGTCCAGTGGGAATTTCAAACTCACCTATGTTAAAGGTTATAGGATCCTCTTCTCTCAAATATTCTTTTCCTCCATCCACTCCTGCATCCCAGTCCTGATAATCTCCAGTGCCCATAATGCTCTGATCTAAAACTTCAACTCCATTTTGATTATTGTTTGCATCATTTTCAGTATTATACATATAAATTTTATATCTCCAGCATTCTGTTTTGAGGGTAGGATCAGAAGCAGGTTGATAGGTGGGAGGATTTCCATCCCATCTTTCTACCACTGAAAAGGTTATTGGGAAAGTCACACTGACAGCATATCTATTACCTCCTAAAGAGACGGCAGAGGCAGAAAAATCAGTGGGTTTTGCCGGGACCAGTTTTGGATTACTTGTAAAGCTCTGATGTTCTGGAATCAGGTATGCCTTTGGATTAAGGTCTTGGTCCTTACTTATCTCGGATAGATTACTCAAAAAATATCCGGTGCAATCTGCTTTTCCATAGGAACCAGTGTAAGTGGCACAGGCAGTTACAGATTTCATTTTATAAGCATAGTATTCACAGGGACAGGCCTTAACATCAGGGAATTCTGTCATGGTGGCTTCTATTTTTGGGTTTGTTGATTCACTGGCTACAAGATTGCCTGTTTCATCCACTGAAAAATCTTGAGGAGTGGAGGTGGGAAATCTTTTATGATAAATTCTGTACCCATATAAGTCCCTTATTTTATAGCTAAAATAGGCATCTTCTGTTGCTGGAGGTTCTTTACAGGTGGAGGATTGGGTATCGTCGTATCCCTGAGGTTCTCTGAAAGTCACAAAGAGGCGGTTAAGGCCATTATAGGGTTTTTCAACAAATTCGTTAAATTCAGGAGGTTTTGGTTTTATGGGATTGGGATTAACTCTAAAACTTACTGTATTGGTATAGTCTAAACTAAAGTTTCCTGCCTTGTCTTGAGAAAAAACTCTTGCATAATAGGTCTTTGTTCGATCCAAATTGGGAACATAAAATCCAACCCTTCCATCAGCATGGGTTTCGGGATTAGAGGTTATATAACAGTGCGTAGGCATATCATCACATCCATATTTCCAAGTGCCACCCCACATAGTTATGTAATATTCAGATTCTACTACCTGAATATAGTAGGATGTGACATCGAGAGCCAGGGAGGGCTCCCAGGTTAAGAGAATTCCATCACAGTAACCATCAGTATAATCCAGGTTGGTGGGGCTGTCTGGAGGGACAGTATCTGCCAGCTCATGGGGTGATACTCCTACATTTTTTAAAACTATTGTGGAAGTCAGTTCTATTTTCCTCTTATTCTTTGTTGCAGGGTAGGGATCACTTTTGTCAACCCATCTGGGGTCGGGGGTTTGGGTTAGCCCTTTTAAGTTAAACCTTACATATTTGGCAAAATTTGTTGGGGCTGCCCCAAAGGGATATCCGTGCTTCCTTAAATATTCCATTTCTTTAGAAGTTATATCATTTTCATCGGGGGGTAAGACATTACTGCTATGTATTCCTACTTCAGAATAGTAGGTAAATGTAAGGGAGTAGATATTGCTTGCCAGAGGTGTCCAGATTAAAGCACTCTGGGGAACCTTCTGTCCGTTTGTGATATTTACATTAGGATCCACCGTTATTCTGTAAAGAGTATAAGGTGGGTTATTTTGGTTTATGGCAATCCCTTTTACTTCAATGGTCTCCAGATTTCCTATTTCACCAATTTTTGCATTTCTGGGTTTTGAGAGGTCAGCCAGGAAAGAGATGGTTTCTCCATTGGGATCATTGGGTTTTTTTGCCAGAGCATATATTCTTATTTCATCATTAGATGTTGAAACATTGAGGAAAGCACCAGTTTCTGAATCGCATATTCTGTTACTGTCACTATCTTGACAGTTATATTCACTGCCTGCTGGTCTTTCATCAAAATCAGACCTTATGGCTATGGCTCCTCTCCACATCCCTTCAATCTGTTCATCAGGTCTTGTGGATTCATCATCGGGATATACATTGAATCCAGTTCTTCTTAAATCATAGGAAATCTGCTCGTAGGCAAATCTTATATTTTGCTGAAGGTCTGCCAGCTGTTCGCCCAATATATAGGTTTTTTGGGATCTTTCATAAACCTGATAAGCAGATATTAAAATCAATACAAAAATAAATATGGCAACTAAAACTTCTACCAAGGTAAATCCTTTTTTCATAAATTCCTCCTTATAAATCATATTTTATCCTCCTCCAAAGGTGAAGGAGAGGTTAACTCTTCTGGTCCTTTGGAGCTGGGTCCATTCAATGGTCAAATCAAATTGAATGAAAAGACAGTTTCCAAAGGTTGGAGTTCCACCATCTTTTGATCTTTTAGGTGTTAGGGTGCAGATGATTTTGGAATTTTCAGATAAATCCTTTAAAGAATTGATCCAGGTGTTAAAAATGGAAAACAAAACTGGTTGATCTGTCTGGCTGAAGGGGTTTGTAGAACTGGTATCATAGGTTGTAGTTATTGAACTCTGTCCGTCAGTGGCTTGGAAAATGGCATATTTGTTTGGGAATTCCAAACTGTTTAAATCTTCGTAAATTTTTTGTCCCAGTGCCACTGCCTTTGTCTGCTGCTTGCCTGAATATATACCCCTTTGCCCCCATATAAAAAGTCCAGCCACCACAAGCACAACCCACGCAAGGAGAGCTATGGCAACCAAGACTTCAATGAGGTTATAACCTTTTTTATTCATATCTCCTCCTATTCTCTATAAGGTTCTACCCCTACTTTTCCTGAAAGGGAAAAGTGGATTAAATACCTGTTTCTTGCAACCTTTGCATTGGTTTGAAGAATAATTCTGGGGGTATTGTTTAAAGGGTTTTCAGGGTCAGAAGAAAAGGTAAGGTTTTCTCCCCCTGAGGCAGGATAAGGTCCTTCATAAAATTGCCCATTAGCTTCAAAGACAATATCAAAATAGCCATCCTTGTCAATATCTTTTAAAGATTTCTCGGCTTCTGAACCGGTCATAGGCACAAAAGTTACAGGATTTGGCAGAAAACGGGGCCTTTCAGCCACCTGCCCACAGGGTTTTTTTCCTGGGGCAGCTTCCCTCCAGTTATTTGGGTTTTCTGCATCAGAATTTATTCTTGAACCATTAAAAACATATATGGCATATCCAATGGTGCTGTTTCCTGCCTGGGGGTATTTGGAAAGGTCTATGGGAGTGATCTTTACAGGGCGGTTTTGTGTAAGGGCAAGCTGCCTGGCTGCTCTTATGTCTATAACCAGCTGGTTCATTGCAGACCTGAATTTATACATCTGGTAAAAATTGTTAAAATTGGGGATTGCCACCAGGACAATAAGCCCGATTATGACTAAAACTACCAAGGTCTCTATTAAGGTAAAAGCTCTTTTCTTTTTCATAGCAACCAAATTTATGCAAGAACTATGCCAGAATTATAATTATTTTGTAAATATATGGATTGTCTGTATTTTAGAAAAAATTATTGAAAAATTAACCTTATGGAGATTACATTTTTTGTGTGTCATTTTGTAACACTTTGCTGGGCAGGGTTATTTCCACCCTTGTCCCCTTGCCTTTCTGGGAAAAAAGAGAGAGGGTTCCCTGGTGTAAATTGATTATTTTGTGTGCCAGAGAGAGACCCAAACCAGTGCCTTGAGGTTTTGTGGAGAAAAAAGGAATAAATACTCTTTTTAAAGTTTCCTCATCCATTCCTTCACCAAAATCCTGAATTTTTAAATTTACTCTATCCTCTTTTTCTACCCATTCAATTAAAATATTTCCTTCTTTTTGTGCCTGACAGGAGTTTTCAAGGATTGCCCTTAGGGCTTGTGGAAAAAGGAAGGAATCCACATATATTTCTATTTTATCACCTTTTAATATAAAATCAATTTCTGGATAATTTATTTTTAAAGATTCCAGTACTTTATTTAAAATATCCAGTAATTCTACTTTTTCCCTTTCAATTTTTTGTATTTTTGTAAATTCCAAAAAACTGGTTATTACCAGGTTCATATGCTTTGCCTCATTCATCAGCCCTTCCCAGTATTTTAAGTCCTCTTCCTTAAAGATGTCTTTTTGAAGGAGTTTTGCGTATCCCATTATAGTGGAAAGAGAATTTCTAAATTCATGGGCAATTCCTGCAGCAAAGGAGCCAATGCTGGCAAGGTTTTCCTTTTCCATTAAAGTATTTTGTAAATTTTTTATTTCAGTAATATCCTCCAGCAAAATTAAAGTCCCGAGAAAATTTGTATTGCTAAAAAGGGGAGCAAGGGTGATGTTAAAATATTTATCATTTGCTTTTAGATCTCTTATTTCAATGGGTTTTTTTAAAAAAGATTTTTCTTTTATATTTATTAAAAGCTCCTCCCAGCCAGAGAGAAAATCTTGCAGTTTTTCTTTTTCTTTAAATTTTTCCTTACCTAAGATTTTGAGGAGGTTTTGGTTTGCTCCTATTATATTTAGGTCAGGGTCCAGTATAATTAAACCAGTGGGGAGGTTTTCTGATAGGGTGCTGGAGAGAATTTCCAGTTCTGATAATTTTTCTTTTTCCTTTGAAAGGAGTACTTTTAATTCTTCATTAGATTTTTTAAGCACTTCAATGATAGAACTTGGATCTTCTGTTTGAATTTCAACCAAAGGATTTTCTTTTACCTCTTCCAGGAGCTTGTTATATAAGTTTTTTGCCCTTCTTAAAAAAAGATAGAGATAGAGGGGGAGAATCAGGGAAATAGAAATTACAAAAATACTTAAAATTTTTATCTTTTCCTCCAGAAATCCAATACTGGTGGCATCATAAATGGAAATAAAGGTTTTGCCCTTATAAGGGCTTAAAACAATTTGAAAATATAAGTCCTGGCTTTTTAAAGGTCCTATGCTCTGGAAAAGGGACAGGTCCTTAGAATATTTTTTGGCAATATTCCAGTACAATCTTACATAGTCAGGATAGAAGGTCTCATTTCCTGAATCTAAAATTCCCATACCCAGGAGAAAGGGTTCTCCCCCTAAAAGTTCAAATCTTTCAATCTTTTCATCACTAATACTTTGAGCAAGGGATTTATGTTTTTCCACTATAAGATTTTGATAGTAATCTTCAAAATTGGAAAAGATTAAATTTAAAAATATGAAGGTGCCCAAAAGTATGGTTGCCAGAAGTATTATGGATAAAATTGAAAAGAGTCGGGTTTCCTGTAAAAAGTTCATTTTGCCAGTAAAAAAATTATACTAAAAATGGAAAGAAAAGTGCCAAAAGGGATTAACCATCTTCTTTTTTTTATTAAAACAAAAGGGATATAAGTTAAAATTGCAAGGGCTGAGCCACCTACTATTACATATAAGAGGTCTGGAATTCCAAAGATTATTCCAAGGAAAGCAAGAAGTTTAACATCGCCATAACCCAATCCATAAATTCCTTTTAAAAGATAATATATTATTAAAAGGAAAAGAAATAGAAATGTTCCAGCAGCAGATGCCCCCAATCTTTCCAGAGGAGGGGGGTCTATTTTAAAAATTAGGGAATAAAAAAAGGCAAAGAGAGCACCTCCTAAGGTTATGGTATCAGGGAGTATTCTAAATTTTAAATCCATAAAAAAGAGCAGGAGAAGTAAAAATGATATAAAAAAATAATATATTGAAAGGGGAGAAAAGCCACCTCTGAGGTAACTTAAAACAGCAATAATTCCTGTGGACAGTTCCACAAGAGGGTAAGTTAAGGAAATTTTTTGTCCGCAATTTCTGCACTTTCCTTTTATTATAATATAGGAAATTATGGGAATGTTATCATAAAAGTTTATTGGGGTTTTACAGGCAGGGCAGTGGGATCTGGGAGATATAATGGAAATTCCCTGCGGGATTCTCCATATACAGACATTTGCAAAGGAACCCCATATCAAGCCAAATACAAAAACAATAATCCAGTCCATTCAATAATAAGATAGCATAAAAATAGAATCCATGCTATCAGAGACATAAAATAGATAATTTTTAATAAAATAGGGGTAAAACTTATTTTTATTTTATATTTTCCTTCTTTTAAGTTAAATTTTATCCAGTTTTCTTTTTTTTCTATTTCAATTTTTTTCCCATCTATATAAACCTTTGTGTAAGGTAGATTTAAAAACCTTAAAATTACTTCTCTGTTTTCAGGAAGATTTATTTCAAACTCAAAGCCATCTCCTTTTAACTTAAAATTTTCTGGCTCTGGTTCAATTATAGGTTTTGATTTAAGTTTTTGCCATTTAAGTTCATTTTTTTCTATAAAGCCAAAATATTCACAGGATAGCAGAAAATCTCCATTTTTATAGAAATTTATATATTTTTTTAAAGGGAAAGGGTGAGGGGTGTAAGATGTGGAAATGGGATAAAATAAATTTGTATAGGAATCCAGGGCCGAAATTGCCCTTTCATCACTTTCCTTTGTAAATATATTTCCTGGATAGAGATATCTTATAAAAATTAAATCTTTTTCAGGCACATATAATCTAAAAAGGGCTGGATTTTTGTATTCAAAGGGAAGTTTTGGGATTTTCAATTCCTGAAGGGTAAAGAGGGGAAGAGATAAAATTAAATCAAATACTGGAAGAAAAATTAAAAAAAGCGACTTTTCTGGATTTAAAAATATTAATATTAAGGAGAGGATGGGCAAGAGAAAAATTATATTTTGTGGAAAAAATAAGGCAAAGGAGAGCAATATTAAAAATAAATGAATTATAAAGGGAAGAATACTTTTTTTCCTGGTGAAAGAAATTAAGAGCATAGGGAGCAAACACAGGGGCAAAAATCTAACAGGATATCTTAAAAGGGAAAGGGGAGGGAAAGAATAAAAAATTTTAAGTATCCCGGAATTTCCCATACTTAAAATTAAAAATAAAAAGAAAGGAATAAGGTATGTCCTTTTTCCTCTTGCAGCAAGCCCGGAAAGAAATCCTGAAAAGAGGAAAGTTCCAAAAAAGAGGACTGGGAGGTAAAGGTAATTTCCAGAATTATAAAAAGAAGCAGTGCCCCCTGGCAGGGAAAGGAGATTTTTAAGGTCTATTCCTTGATAAATCAAGCTTTCCTTTTCAAATCGGGTTGTAAAAAATATAAGAGAAAGGGCAGATGAAATAATTCCTGTGGAAAAGATTAAAAAAAGGATAGA
>JBBFMJ010000012.1:0-16536 GCA_037478515.1 Thermoanaerobaculia bacterium | reverse complement strand
TGAGGCGGGTTTTAAAGCAATGGGGGGAATTGAAAATTTCTTTCAGAAAGGTGAAACAATCCTTATAAAGCCAAATATGGCATGGGATAGAACCCCCGAGCAGGGCGCAAATACAAATCCTTATCTTATAGCAGAAGTTGCAAAACAATTCTTGAAAAATGGGGCAAAAAAGGTAATAATTGCAGATGTCCCTTGTAATGAAAAAAATAAGGTATTGGAGAGGTCTGGAATACTCAAAGAAGGAAAAGAGGCAGGGGCAGAGGTTATAGTTCCTGAAAGGGAAGTGGTTGTCTATTTTGGTGGAAAAACAATTGAAAAATTTGAAGTGGGTGATATATTTCTTAAAGTAGATAGAATTATAAATATGCCAGTTGTAAAAGTCCATTCTTTGGCAGGGATAACCTGCTGTATGAAAAACTGGTATGGGGTCTTGATGGGGAGGAGAAACCGCCTCCATCAGGATATTTACCAATCTGTGGTAGATCTCACTTATGGAGTAAAATCAACCCTTTGCATAATTGATGCCACAAGGATTATGGTTTCAAATGGACCCACAGGTGGTTCTTTATCGGATGTAGTGGAAAAAAATTTAATGGTCTTTACAACAGATGAAGTGGCAGGGGACGCCTGGGCAACAGAACTTTTGGGTAAAGATATAAGCCAGAACCATGCAATACCCCTTGCAAAAGCCCTTGGGCTTGGAACAGATAACTACAAAGAAATCCTAAAAGAGGAAATTTATCTTGAATCTTAAGACAGTACGGCTGATTTACCAGATATTTTTCCTCTTTTCCTTTTTAATATTGATTTTAATGGCAACCCCTTTTCTCTGGAAACAGGAGGGCTTTTCCCAAATCCCTCACCCCTTAACCTTTTTCCTTGAAATCTCCCCTCTCCATTCAATCAGCACTCTTATCTCCACGGGAACCCTTTATAAAAATTTAATCCTTTCCCTTTTAGTTATAATTTTAACCCTTTTCTTTGGAAGGATTTTTTGTGGATGGATTTGCCCCTTTGGAACCCTCCATCAATTTGTATCCTATCTTTTCTTTAAGAAAAATGAAGGAATTAAAAAAAATATTTACAGAAAGATTTATAGAATTAAGTACTTTATCTTAATATTCTTTTTAATTTCAGCCCTCCTTTCTTTAAATTTAGAAGGATTTTTAGAACCAATTTCTCTAATGTACAGGACAATTGCAACTTCTATCCTTCCAATTTTAACTTCCAATTTCATAAAGGCAAACTATTCCCATAGCTGGTTTTTAGGTATATTTTTTCTTTTTTTACTTTCTTTAAATTTTATATTTCCAAGGTTCTGGTGCAGGGTTTTATGCCCATTAGGTGCTCTTTTAGGCATTCTTTCCTTTTCACCTCTATTTAAAATAAATAAAAGAGAAGGTTGTACCAGTTGCAATAAATGTCTTATGCACTGTCAGGGTGGTGATGAACCACACAAAGAACACTACCATAGAGAATGTATTGTATGTTTAAATTGTATAGAGCCCTGTCCTGAAAAGGTCTTATCTTATTCTTTTATGGGAAATATAACAGAAAAGGGAAAGTTAGACCTTTCCAGAAGGAGCTTAATCTTTACAATTTTTGGATCTTTACTGATACCGCCTTTAATAAAGACATCAGCGGGGAGGAGAAAATTTTTAAACTTTAATATGATTAGGCCCCCCGGTGCTTTATCTGAAGATGACTTTTTGAAAAAATGTATAAAATGCGGAAGTTGTATGAAGATATGCCCTACAAATGCCCTGCATCCTGCCTTTGGGGAAACCACCTTTGAAGGAATCTGGACACCAGTCCTCATACCAAAAATTGGCTACTGTGCAGAAAACTGCAATCTATGTTCTCTGGTCTGCCCCACCGGTGCAATAAAACCCTTTACAATTGAAGAGAAAATAGCAAAACCTATAAGGATTGGCTCTGCAGTAATTGATCCTTCCAGGTGCCTCCCCTATGCCTATGGAACCCCTTGTATTGTCTGTGAAGAGATGTGCCCTACATCACCAAAATCCATATTTTTTGAAGAAAAAGAAATAGAGTGGAGAGGGGAAATAAAGAAATTAAAACTTCCAAAGGTGGATTTGAGATACTGCTGGGGTTGTGGGATTTGTGAAAATAAATGCCCTGTCTCATCCCATCCTGCAATTTATGTAATCTCTGCAGGTGAGACCAGACAACCCTCGAACAAAATTTTGCTTTAATAAAAGATTTATGATATAAAAAATTTATGAAAAAATTAACAATTTTTTTGAATCTCTGTTTTTCTGTTTTTCTATTTTCTTCCTTTGAAGAATACTTTTATCCAAAGACCTTGAGGATTGATTTTTATCATACAGGGGATGCAAAGGAAGAGACAATTTCTCTGGATAAATTTTATTTGATAGACCACTGGGCGGGACCTCTTAAAAATTTAATTGACCCCACGGACCTTGGAAAATACAGAGTTGAAATTTATAACCTGGAAAAGGAAAAATTGATTTTTGCCTTAAATTTTGACTCCATCTTTGCAGAATACCAGACCACCAGAAAAGCAATTGTTGGAAAGAAAAAGACCTTCTCTGAAACTGTCCTGATTCCTATGCCTAAAAAGGACTTTAAAATTGAAATAAAAAAGAGGGAAAAAAGGCATCAGTATTTAACAATTTTTGAAGAAAATATAATTTTAAAGGATATTTTTATTTTAAAGGAAAAACCAAAAGGCAAGTATTTTATATGGGAAAAAGATACCTGTGGGAAACCTTCAAATTGTGTTGACATTGTAATTCTTGCAGAGGGTTATACAAGAAAGGAAAAAAGGAAGGCGCTTTCCCATTTTGAAAAATTTTATGAAATATTTTTTACTCAAGAACCGTATAAAAATTTAAAAAATAAATTTAATTTTTATGGAATATTTGTCCCTTCCAGTGAAAGTGGCTGTGATGAACCTTCCTTTGGCATCTGGAAGGAAACCCCATTTGGCACATCCTTTGATTCCCTGGATTCTGAAAGGTATATTTTATCAGAAGAAAATAAAAATATAAGAAACTGGGCATCCCTGGTCCCCTATGATGCAATTCTAATAATGATTAACCACAGCAGGTATGGAGGAGGGGGAATTTATAATTTATATGCAACCTTTACAGCTGAAAATCAATGGAAGGATTACCTAATGCTTCACGAATTTGGGCATTCCTTTGGAGGACTTGGGGATGAATACTATACTTCTTCCACTTCCTATGAAGATTTCTATAAAATTGATGAAGAACCCGCAGAGCCAAATATAACAGCACTTCTGGAAGGCCAGCCTTTAAAATGGGCTAAATTTGTATCAAAAGACACTCCAATTCCAACCCCCTGGGAAAAAGAAGAATTTGACAGAAGGGATATGGAATATCAAAAGGAAAGGGAAAAATTATATAGGGAACTCACACATGCAAAAATAGATAAAAACATAGAAAGGGTAAAGGAAATCGAGGAAAAAATAAATAATTTAAGCAGGGATAATTTTTATAAACTTGAAAAGTTCTTTTCAGAAAGTAAGTGGAAAGGGGTTGTGGGTGCCTATGAAGGGGCTGGGTATAGAGACAAGGGCCTTTACAGGCCAGAGATTGATTGTATAATGTTTTCAAGAGGGAAAAAACCCTATTGCAAGGTTTGCAGGGAAGCAATTATTGAAAGGATAAAGTTTTTAACAGAATAAAATTAAATCTTTTGAGTAAATTCAAAATCCTTTTCTTTAAATAAATTCAAGGTTATATGCACAATCTTTTCATCATACCAGGTCCCGCAATGGGAAATTATCTCATCCAGAGCCCTGGCAAGCCCGTAACCAGCTCTGTAAGGCCTGTGCGTTGACATTGCTTCCACCACATCAGCCACAGATAAAATTTTTGCTTCCAGCATAATTTGTTCCCCTCTCAAATGAAGGGGATAACCAGAGCCATCAATTTTTTCATGGTGCTGGAGTACTATCTGGGCTATGGGCCAGGGAAATTCAATATTTTTTAAAATTTCATATCCAAAGGTAGGATGGTTCTGGATCATTTCCCTTTCCAGAGGTGATAGTTCTCCTGGTTTTGTTAAAATTTCAGCAGGGATATGAATTTTTCCAATATCATGGATCATAGCTGCCACTTTTATGGCTTCCAGTTTTTCCTTTTCAAGTCCTAACTCTTCCCCGATCTTTACTGCCAGTTCCGAGACCCTCTGTTGATGACCTGCAGTATAGGGGTCTTTTATTTCTACAATCTTTGAAATGGAAAGGATTATTCCATCCAGAAGCCCCCTTAATTTATTTAAATATTCTTTTTGATGTTCTTCTGCTTTCTTTTTTTCAGTAATATCTAAGACCACACCCAGAACTGCCTTTTTATCCAGAAGGTCTATCAAAGTGGAATAACATTCCAGATGGACAATGCTCCCATCTTTTCTTTTTCCCCTGAAAAATTCAATTTTTTCTGGATTTTTCTCCCTCAATCTCTCTTCTAAGTTTATCTGTATAGAAGGAAGATCCTCTTCATAGGTTAGATCCTTTGGCTCCAGTTTTCCAATTATCTCCTTTTCATCATAACCAAAGATTTTACAAAAGGCAGGATTAACATAAATGAACTTATCATCTCTTATATAGACCCCAACCAGGGCATTTTCTGCAATGGTCCTGAACCTTGCCTCGCTTTCCTTGAGCTTTTTTTCCCACATCTTTCTGGAAGTTATATCCCTAACTATCCCCACAACCTGATCTTTTTCAAAGGGTATTATTCTGGATTCAAAAAATTTTATCTCGCCAGATATGGGAAGATCATATTCCACTATTTCCATTCTATTCTTTTCCAAGGAACTGGAAATCTGTTTTAAAAATACCTCATTTAAGGGTTCTGGAAAAAGAACCTTCAAACTTCTTCCCAGGAATTCTGAAGGTGGAAGGTAGAGGTCTTCCTTTCTTCCAGCAATATAATCCAGTATTATTCCATTTTTATCTATCTTAAAAAAAAGGTCTGGAAGGACTGAAAAAATAGAATATAGTTCCTTTGTCCTCTGCCTTAACTTTTCTTCTGCTTCCTTTTCCTTGGTTATATCCTCAACAGTTCCTTCATAATAGATTACCTTTCCTTCAGCGTTTTTTACGGCTCTGGCATTTTCCCTTATATAGATAACATTTCCATCCCTTTTCCTCCATTTTGCTTCATAATTTTTAACTTCCCCCTTTTCTTCTACAACCTTTCTAAAAATTTCTCTGGGATTGTCAGGGTGGTAACCATTTTTTTCAAGATTTAATTTTTTTAATTCTTCCAGGGAAGAAAAGCCCAGTATTTCAACCATCCTCTTATTGGCAAAGAGGATTTCCCCTTCAGGGGTGGTTCTATAAATCCCCACAGGGGAATTTTCGAAGAGTTCCTGATATTTCCTTTCGGTTTCTTCCAGTGCTTCTTCCACAAAAATTCTTTTTGTTATATTCCTGGCTATTCCATAAAAACCAATTACTTCACCCCGTGAAATAAAAGGGGCAAGATATACCCTTGAATAAATATCCATTCCTTCGGAATTTTTTACCTTAACCTGAACCACTTCCCTTTTCCTTTCCTCCATAACTCTTTTTAAAACTTCCCTTACTTTTTCCTTATCCTCTTCCATTAAAACCAAATCATATTTTTTATTTAAAACAACTTCCCTTTTTATACCTATGGATTCTTCAAGGGAAGGGGCTATCCACCTTACAATCCCTTCTCTATCACAGATAATTATTGGGTAGGGGATATTTTCAAAAAAATGCTTTAAAAATTCTGGATTGCTTATTGAAAGCTCCTCAAAATCCATACTATCCTCCTAAATTTTTGCGGTAATTGTTCAGCCCCTCTTTTAAAATAAGCATTGCCCTTTTTATATCTTCTACATTTAAAACATAGGCAAGGCGGATTTCATCTTTCCCAAGCCCTTCAGTGCAATAAAACCCAGCCCCCGGTGCAACCATCACAGTTTCCCCATCCAGTTGAAAAGAACTCAAAAGCCAGCTGGCAAAATGGTCTGAGTCCTTAATGGGAAGTTTGACAATCATATAAAAGGCACCCTTTGGAAGTTTTACAAAAGCCCCTTCTATTTCTAAAACCCCTTCATACATCACATCCCTTCTATTTTTGTACTCCTCTCTTATGGGTTCAAAATAGGAAGGATCCATATTATATGCAGCAATGGCTCCCAGCTGTTCCACCGTGGGTGGACAGAGACGCGCCTGAGCAAACTTTATAAGAGATTCCATAACATTTTTATTCTTCGTGACAATACAACCAATCCTGGCACCGCAAGAAGAAAACCTCTTGGAAATGGAATCCACCACTATGGCATTTTCTTCCATCCCTTTCAGGGAAAGGGCAGAGGTGACCACTTCTCCATCGTAAGCAAATTCCCTGTAGACCTCATCAGAGATTAAAAATAAATTATGTTTTTTGCATAAACTTGCCACCTCTTCCATCTCTTCCCTGGTAAAAACAGCCCCTGTGGGATTATTTGGAGAGCATAAAAGAATTGCCCTGGTTTTTTTTGTTATTTTCTTTTCAATTTCTTCCGCTGGTGGGAGATGGAAACCGTCCTCTGCTCTTGTGGTCAGGGGGACAATTTTTACATCTGCAAAGGAAGCATAACCATTGTAATTTGTGTAATATGGTTCTGGAATAATTATCTCATCTCCTGTATCTGCAACAACAGAAAAAGCAAAATGGATTGCTTCAGACCCGGCTATGGTTATGAGGACATTTTCAGGGGTTATATTTAATTTAAGGTTATTAAAATAGTTTGAAATTGCCACCCTCAAGTTCCATAAACCCTGAGAATGCCCGTATTCCAAAACTTTTTCATTAAAACCCTGGATTGCCTTTAAAATTGGCAGAGGGGTGGGAATATCTGGCTGACCTATATTTAAATGATAGACCTTGATGCCCTTTCTTTTTGCTTCCTCTGCCAGTGGAACAAGTTTCCTTATAGGAGATGCCTGAATTTCTTTGCCCCTTTTTGAAACATCTAACATATTACCCCCTTAAAATAATCGTTTTATTTTACTACCCTTTTTTGGGTATTTCAAGGCATTTAAAAATCCTTACTTTTTGCTTACATAGGGGTTATTTTTAATGTAAAACCTCAATTTCCATCTTTTTGCTTCCCCTGCATAATCAACCCCTATTCTTTCTTTCTGGACTATTTTAAAATCTCTATTTAAGGGTTTGAAAATTTGAAGCGGTTTTTCCCATACAGGATGACCATTAAAACTTCTATCAATTTTAAACGCCTCACATAAAACCCCTGGACCCGAAGTTAAATTTTTCTTTCCCTTTCTCAATTTTCTCATAATCTCAACCCCTTCCACTGGCTCTAAAGCCCTTATAAGAACTGCTTCTGGAACTCCCTCCTTTTCCGTTACCACATTCAGGCAGTGATAAAAACCATAAATAAAATAAACATAAAAATGCCCCCCTTCCCAAAACATAACCTTGCACCTTTCTGTTTTTCCCTTATAGGAATGACAGGCAGGGTCTTTAAATCCCAAATATGCCTCTGTTTCAACAATTTTACCAACCAACCTTTTATTATCTAAAGTTCGGACAAGGTACGCACCTAAAAGCTGTTTTGCTATCAGAATTGTTTTATTTTTATAAAACTCTTGAGGCAATAAATTTTTTCTTTTTAAATAGTTTTTTTTCATTAAAAAATTATACCACCCAAAATTTGACAGGGAAAAACATAAATGGCATAATTTTAGGATGGAAGAAGTAACAAAAAAATTCGAACCCGAGATAGAAGAAAAGGAAAAAGAAATACGCATAAAAGCTTACCTTTTGACACTGGAAGGGGAAGAGAAGGGAAAAATTTATGAAATAAAGACTCCTTCCACTCTGATAGGTAGAAAATACGGAAATATCCTTGTAAAGGATGAAATGGTTTCAAAAAAACATGCCCAGATTGATATTCTAAGTGAAGATATCTTTTATATAAAAGACCTTGCCTCAACAAATGGAACCTATGTAAATGGGAAAAAGATAAGTTATTATAAACTGGAAGAAGGGGATATCATTAAAATTGGAAATACTCTTTTTAAATTTTTAAAGAAACTCTATGATGAAAATTCTTCTGACCAATGATGATGGAATCTTTTCAGAAGGGCTTGCCCAGTGCTATGAGGCATTATCTTCCATAGGACAGGTATGGGTTTTTGCCCCTGATAGGGAAAGGTCTGCCTCTTCACATTCTCTGACTTTAGACCTCCCTTTAAGAGCCACGGAAATAAGAAACAACTGGTGGGCTATTTCAGGTACTCCAACTGATTGCGTAAATTTAGGCGTCTTGCACTTTATGAAAGGAAACTGGCCAGACCTTGTTGTTTCAGGAATTAACTTTGGTATAAATTTGGGAGATGATGTAACTTATTCTGGCACTGTTTCTGCCACTTTTGAAGCATCCATTTTGGGAATAGCAGGTGTAGCAATTTCACAGGAAATGGGAATTGAGGTGGATTTAAAGAGGACTGCAGCCCTTTCTGCCAGGATTATTTTGTTCTTAAAATCCAAAAAACTTTTGGAAAATTCCACAATTTTTAATATAAATTTCCCAAAGGGGACACCAAAGGGCATCTCTTTCTGCCATTTAGGAAAGAGGCACTATGAAGAAAGTGTGGTAGAAAACACAGACCCCAGAGGGAAAAGATATTTCTGGATAGGTGGCGCACCCACTCATACAGAGCCGGAAAAAGGAACTGATTTTGAAGCCCTTTTAAAGGAAAACATCTCCATAACCCCCCTCCATCTGGACCTGACGGACTATGAAAAACTAAAAATTTGTAAAGAAATAGAGGAAGAGTTAAAAGGAGTTATGGAATGAATTTTGAGAAAGAAAGGGAAAAATTGATAAAATTTTTAGAAGAGACCTACCCTGATACTCCACCTTATATCCTCGATGGTTTCAAAAAGGTTCCAAGGCATATTTTTGTAGGGGAAGAGTTTAGAGATAAGGCATATGAAGATGTTGCCCTTCCCATTGGGCACCACCAGACAATTTCCAGGCCTTCCACAATTTTAAAAATGCTTTCTGCAGTTCAGCCAACCAAAAAAGATAAGGTCTTAGAGATTGGAACTGGGTCTGGATATCAAACAGCAATACTTGCCGAACTTTCAAGGTTTGTATTTTCCATTGAAAAAATTTCTCAATTGGGAAAAAAGGCAGTGGAAAATTTAAAGAGTTTGGGTTATACTAATTTTTCTGTAAATATTTTTGACGGAGGTTATGGCTGGCCAAAATTTGCCCCTTACGACTGCATAATTGTCTCCTGCGGAAGCAGTAAAATGCCAAAAAACCTCTTGAATCAATTAAAAAAGGGAGGAAGGATGATTATTCCAAAGGGAGATGGAAAACATCAGCATCTTTACTTGATTACAAGGGATGATAAGGGCTTCATCTATGCCCGCCTGGATAAGGTATCCTTTGTACCCTTTATAACAGAAAGTTCAGAAATTTAAGGAGGAAACTTATGGAACTGGAAAAATTTATAAGAGACATACCCGATTTTCCAAAGCCAGGAATAATTTTCAAGGATATTACTCCCCTTCTGGCAGAACCAGAGGCATTTATTTACAGCTTAGAAATTATGGAAAAAGACCTGAAAAAATACAATGTCCACAAGATCCTTGCAATTGAATCAAGGGGTTTTATCTTTGGCGCAGCTCTTGCAGCCAGAAACAGAATTGGCTTTGTGCCAGTAAGAAAACCAGGGAAGCTCCCCTACACTACCATAAGGGAGTCCTATGAACTGGAATATGGGAAAAACATACTTGAAATGCACCACGATGCCATAAAACCAGGAGAAAGGGTTGCCATTGTAGATGACCTCCTTGCCACTGGTGGAACTGCCCAGGCAGTAATTAGAATGGCAAAAAAATTAGGGGCTGAAATTGGCTGCCTTTTATTTCTCGTAGAGCTGGATTTTCTGGAGGGAAGGAAAAAACTGGAGGGCTATCCCCTTCATACTTATATCCATTTTAAAGAATAGAATTTTTAAATTTGCAAATGGTATAATAAAAAGCGGGATTATATGAAAAAACATATTTTTGTTTTTTCTTTTTTTCTTTTTTTTAATTTTCTGGAACCAAAAAACATCTTAGCACAACAAAATCTTACAATGGAAAAGAGAATAAAAGTACAAGAGGCAATTGAAAGGTTTTATTATGAAAAAAGGATATGGCCTAAAGAGAATCCAAATCCAAAACCACCCTTTGAAGATTTTATAATAAAAGAAATTTTAAAAAAGAAAGTGGAGGACTATATTAAAAAATCCCTTTTGCTGGAAAAAATTTGGAAAAGACCTATAACAAGAGAACAATTGCAGGCAGAAATTGAAAGAATTACAAAAAATACAAAGGATCCTGAGACCCTAAAAGATTTATTTTTGGCTCTTGAAAATGACCCATATTTAATTGCAGAATGTTTAGCAAGGCAGATCCTTGCAGACCGTCTAATAAGAAACTGGTATGCTTATGATGAAAGATTTCATGAAAACTTAAAAAAAGAAGCAAAAAACTTAAAAGAAAAGCTAACATTTGAAAATTTTAAATTAATAGGAGGGGAAAGGTACAGAGATGTTTATTTTAAAAAGAAAGATTATTTTTCAAAAAATAAATTTAATAACATTGAATTGGATGGTATTGATTTCAAAATTTTTTCATCCAAATACCCAGAAGAAAGAAAAATATCAAATTTAGAGGAAAATGAAACAGGATTTTCAATAAAAATTACATATAAAAAAAATGAAAAAGAAATTTATGCGGGAGTCATATTTTTTGAAAAAGAGCCCTTTGAAAAATGGTTTAAAAAGGAAAGTGATCTCCTTGATATAGATTCCTTTATTCCGACAGAAGGACCTTACTCAATTACCCAAATTGAGGAAGATAAATTTCTAAAGCATAACCCTGATACCTGGAAAGGGCTGAGATATCTACCTGAGCCAAGAGCGTATCATACAGCAATATGGACTGGAACTGAAATGATTATATGGGGTGGACATAATTATTATTATGGTTATGAATATTTAAAAACAGGATGGAGATACAATCCGGCAACTGACAACTGGACAGAAATTTCCACAATAAATACCCCCTCTGAAAGGAGCTGGCATACTGCTATCTGGACTGGAAAGGAAATGATTGTGTGGGGCGGTTATAACGGCGATTTTTTAAACACTGGAGGAAGGTACAATCCAATAGCAGATACCTGGACGGAGATTTCCACAGAAAACGCACCCTCTGGAAGAGAAAAACATACTGCTGTATGGACTGGAACTGAAATGATCATCTGGGGAGGGTGGAATGGAAATTGTTTAAACACTGGAGGAAGGTACAATCCATTCTTGGATACCTGGAACGAGATTTCTACTGCAAACGCGCCCTTTGGAAGAGATGGACATACCGCTGTATGGACTGGAACTGAGATGATTATATGGGGAGGGAGTTACTTTTACCAAGATTATCATTATTTAAACACTGGAGGAAGGTATAATCCATCCTCAGATACCTGGCATGAAACTTCTACAACAAATGTACCTTCGGGTAGAGAAAACCATACTGCTGTTTGGACTGGAAAGGAGATGATAATTTGGGGTGGATTTAACTGTCAATATTTTTGTCGTTACTTAGATACAGGAGCAAAATATAACCCTATAACAGACAGTTGGAGTTTTACCTCTAAAACAAATTCACCTGAGGGAAGGTGTTTTCACACTGCTGTTTGGACAGGGTCTGAAATGATTGTCTGGGGCGGATATTACTATGATAAAAAAAGTATTTTTTCAAATACAGGTGCCAGATACAACCCCGATAAAAACACCTGGGCTAAAATCTCTACTGAAAATGCACCCTCTGGAAGATGGCTTCATTCTGCTGTATGGACTGGGAGTGAAATGATTGTATGGGGTGGAGGGTATTATGATGGTATGGAAAATTTTTTAAACACAGGCGGAAGATATAATCCTGCAGAAGATAGCTGGGTACAAACCAATATTACGAATGCCCCATCTGAAAGATTTTTTCACACTGCTATCTGGACTGGCAATGAAATGATTATATGGGGAGGGGATATGGATTATTTAAATACTGGCGAAAGATATGATCCCGTAACAGACACCTGGACTCCCACTTCTACAAATAATGCCCCCTGTGGAAGAGATGAACATACCGCTGTATGGACTGGAAGAGAAATGATTATATGGGGAGGATACAATAATGTGTATAAATATTTAAAAACAGGAGCAAGATACAATCCGGCAACTGACACCTGGGCAGAAACTTCCACAGTAAATGCTCCTTCTGAAAGAGGCATGCATACTGCTATCTGGACTGGCAATCAAATGATAATATGGGGAGGGTATAATGTAAATATTTTGAACACAGGAGGAATATATGACCCGGCAGATGATAGCTGGCTTGAAACTTCAAAAGAAAATGCCCCTTCTGAAAGGAGCGGGCATACTGCTATCTGGACTGGAAAGGAAATGATTGTATGGGGTGGACACAATTACAATTCATATTATGGCTTAAATACTGGAGGAAGATATAATCCTATATCGGATAGTTGGGAAGAGGCATCTATATATGATTCACCTTCTGCAAGGAGTTTACATACTGCTGTCTGGACTGGAACTGAAATGATTGTCTGGGGTGGATATGATTATGATCCAGAAAATGGTTTAAACACTGGCGGAAGATATAATCCCATATCGGATAGTTGGGAAGAAACACTTATAGATAAAGCACCTTCTGGAAGATATTTTCATACTGCAGTTTGGACCGGCTATTCAATGATAATATGGGGTGGCTATCCACTTTCTCAAAGTGGTGGGATTTACTACTTACTATCTTCTCATAACTTTAAAAAAAATTGAATTGAACCTATAATATTTTATTGTTAAAATTTTTTCTGCATTCGTTTATAAACAAAATAATCTTAAAGTTTGATATAATTAAATATAATTTTTAGGAGAAATTATGAAGAAAAGGGATTTTATAAGAGAAATTATAGACAAACATATGGAAGATGGGACCTATGGAGGAAAGGTCCACACCAGGTTTCCTCCTGAACCAAATGGCTACCTGCATATAGGCCATGCAAAATCAATTTGTTTAAACTTTGGCATTGCCAAGGAATACAATGGAAAGTGTAATTTAAGGTTTGATGATACAAATCCCTTAAAGGAAAGCCAGGAATACATTGATGCCATTAAAAGGGATGTCCGATGGCTTGGTTTTGACTGGGAGGACAGGGAATATTATGCCTCTGACTATTTTGACCAGTTATTTGAATGGGCTGTGGAGCTTATAAAAAAAGGAAAGGCATATGTGGACGATTTATCTGCCGATGAAATAAGAGAATACAGGGGCACCCTGACCCAGCCAGGGAAGGAAAGCCCTTATAGAAACAGGTCAGTGGAAGAAAATCTGGACCTGTTTTACAGGATGAAAAATGGAGAGTTTGAGGAAGGTTCAAGGGTTTTGAGGGCAAAGATTGATATGGCATCTCCAAATTTAAATATGAGAGACCCTGTTATGTATAGAATAATCAAGGCACCCCATCCCAGGACAGGGGATAAGTGGTGCATATACCCCACCTACGACTGGGCACACGGGCAGTCGGACTCAATTGAAGGGATAACCCATTCCATCTGCACCCTTGAATTTGAAGACCACCACCCCTTATATGACTGGTTTATAGAGCAACTTGGGATACACCACCCTTTGCAAATTGAATTTGCCCGACTGAATATGACTTACACCATTATGAGCAAAAGAAAATTACTGGAACTGGTTCAGAAGGGGATTGTCTCTGGATGGGATGACCCCAGAATGCCTACCATTGCAGGCCTAAGGCGAAGGGGTTTTACACCTGAATCTATCAGAAACTTTGCTGATCTTATTGGCGTCTCTAAAGCGGAATCCACAGTGGATTATGCCCTTCTGGAACATTGTTTGAGGGATGACTTAAATAAGAGGGCAGAGAGAAGAATGGTTGTTTTAAACCCCTTAAAAGTTATAATTACAAATTATCCAGAGGGAAAAGTGGAAGAACTCCCCTGTTTAAACAATCCTGAAGACCCCAATTCAACCACCAGAATGGTTCCCTTTTCAAGGGAAGTTTATATTGAAAGGGATGATTTTATGGAAGAGCCACCAAAGAAATTTTACCGACTTGCTCCAGGAAGGGAAGTTCGATTGAGGTATGCTTATTTTATAAGATGTGAAAAAGTTATAAAAAATGAAAAAGGGGAAATCCTTGAAATTCACTGCACCTATGACCCAGAGACAAAGGGTGGAGATGCCCCAGATGGAAGAAAAGTCAAAGCAACCCTCCACTGGGTTTCAGTAAAAAACTGCGTTCCTGTGGAAGTAAGATTATATGAGCACCTTTTCACAAAGCCAGACCCTGAAAATGTAGAGGAAGGGAAGACCTTTCTGGACTACATAAACTCTGATTCCTTAAAAATTATTGAAAAAGCTATGGCAGAGCCCTCCTTGATGGAAGCAAAGCCCTTCCAAAACTTTCAATTTGAACGCCTTGGATACTTTGTCTGTGACCCCGATTCAGATGAAAAAAGGATGGTTTTTAACAGAACTGTTTCTTTAAAAGATGAATGGGCAAAAATCTTAAAAAAGGGAATGGAAAATGTTTGAGCAACTTTCTCAAAAACTTCAAACAATCTTTAAAAAATTACACGGAGAAGGCCATCTGACAGAAGCCCATATTGAAAAGGGTTTAAAAGAAATAAAGATGGTATTTCTGGAAGCAGATGTTAACTATAAAGTGGTAAAGGATTTCATAGAAAGAATAAGAGTAAAAGCAATGGGGCAGGAGGTCTTAAGGTCCTTAACACCTGCCCAGCAACTGATAAAAATAGTCAAAGATGAACTGGTTCAAACCCTTGGAGAAGAGGCTAAACCCTTAAATTTAAAAGGAAACCCTTCTATATTTTTACTTTTAGGGCTTCAGGGCTCTGGAAAGACCACCACAGCAGTAAAGATTGGTTTTAAATTAAAAAAGGAAGGAAAAAGGGTTTTACTGGTTCCAGCAGACACCAGAAGGCCTGCTGCAATGGAACAGCTGGTAATTCTGGCAAAAAATGTTCAAGTTCCCTATGTTTATTTTCCAGAGGAAAAGGATAGTTTAAATATTGTTAAAAAGGGGCTTCAAAGGGCAAGGGAAGAGGCATATGAAGTGGTAATTCTGGATTCTGCTGGAAGATTACATATAGATGAAGAACTGATGGAAGAGATAAAGGGAATTTATAAATTCTCTAACCCTCAGGAAGTTCTATATGTGGCAGATGCTATGCTGGGTCAGGATGCCTTAAAATCAGCAACCCTTTTCAATGAAGCAACCCCCTTAACAGGGCTTGTCCTCACAAAAATGGATGGGGATTCCAGAGGCGGTGCTGCCCTTTCCATTAAAGAAGTTTTAAAAATTCCCATAAGGTACATAGGAACTGGAGAAAAGGTTCAGGACTTAGAACTCTTCAGCCCTGAAAGAATTGCAGAAAGAATCCTTGGAATGGGAGATGTTTTAAAGATAATTGAAAAGGCAGAAGAAGTGGTAAAAAAGGAAGAAGCAGAGGAGATGGCAAGAAAAATCAAAAAAGAAGGTTTTGATTTAAATGATATGCTCAAGCAATTGAAAATGATAAAAAAAATGGGACCCATCACAGACCTTTTAAAAAACCTTCCACTGGGGGGTCCTTTTAAGGACCTGTCAAAGGTGGATGTGGATGATAAGGTTCTGGTAAAAATGGAAGCAATTCTTTCTTCTATGACAAAAAAAGAAAGGGAAAACCCAAAAATACTGGATGCTTCAAGAAAAAAGAGGATAGCAAAGGGTTCAGGAACAACAGTACAGGACATAAACCAGCTTTTAAGGCAGTTTGAAGAGATGCAGAGGATGCTGAAACAATTCCAGAAAAGGAAGTTATTTTAATATTTTTTCATTCCTTGATAATGTTAAATCTCCTTATTTCTTTAAAATTGGCTTTTTGGAAAGATAAAAAATAATAATAGGGTAGCCCTTGAAAAATATAATAATTTTGTGTTATAATAAAAAGATGAAAATTTTCAGGAGGAGCTTGAATGGTTATTGTTAGGTTAAAGAGAATGGGTTCTTCCAAGAAACCCTTCTACAGAATTGTCGTAGTTGATAGTAGAAATTCCAGAGCTTCCAGCTATCTGGATCTGGTTGGCTATTATGACCCGAAGCCCCAGAAATCTATCATCAAATTTGAAAAGGAAAAGCTTGAAGAATGGCTTAAAAAGGGAGCCCAGATGACTCCCAATGTCAAATCACTTTACAGGAGGTTTAAAGATGAAGAAACTCGTTGAGGACATTGTAAAACTTTTGGTGGACAAACCAAATGAAGTAAAGGTAAATGAAATTGCCGGTGAACAGGCAGTAGTCCTGGAACTTTCCGTTGCAAAAGAGGACTTAGGGAAAGTCATTGGAAAGAGAGGACACACAGCACAAGCAATTAGGACTATC
>JBBFMJ010000011.1:12893-17121 GCA_037478515.1 Thermoanaerobaculia bacterium | reverse complement strand
GAATATGGGAATCAAACCATCCTTTATATTTACCCAGAGTTCTTCTTCCTCAAGCAGAAACTTTGAGATTTTAGAAAGCAAAGGGGTGTGTATAGCCCAGGGGGAGGGTAAAACTTTTATTGAAAATGCTTTATCTTTCAAAAATTTTAAAGCCACTTTTATTTTATCGGGGCTTCCACCAAGGGTATAGGATAGTTTATGGTTTATGGAAGAAAAATATATATCCCTTAAATTCTTTTTTGCCTCCTCTATTGGATACCCTGAAATATATAAAAGGTTTCCCTCCAAATTTAATTCCTTCACCTTATCAAAATTAAATTTTAAAATTTTAATTACATCTTCATAAGGAAGTATACCTGAAAGGGCAATGGAAGGAAAAACCCCTAAACTGTAAGGTACAAGCATCTTTATTTTAAATTTTTCCTGAAGGGCAAGTCCTAAAGAATAGGAATACCAACACAAAACTGGCTGGCAGTATTTTATTTCAAAAATCTCTTCCCTTTCTTCCAAAATAACTTCTTTTAAAGGAAAACCCCAGATTTCTTCTGTTTTCCTTAAAATTTCCAAAGAGGGTGGAAATTTTTCCAGAAGATTTTTTCCAAGTCCGGGAGTTTCCGCCCCCTGACCTGGAAGAAAATAAATTATTTCCTGCATTTTATAAAAAATTCTATGCTCCTGTTATAAGTCCTCTCATCTTTTTCAGAGAAAAAACAGCCAGGGATTTCCCCATTTTTTCTATGGTAAAGGATACATTCACAACAAATCCCTTTCCTTGGACAGGGCTCATAAGTACAGGTGCAAATTTTAAGGTTTTTTTCCTTACTGCAATCTTTCATAGAACTTCCTCCTGATTTATTTTTTCACCTCTTTCAATTTTTTCAATTTTTTCTTTTATCTTATTTATAAAATCAAAATCAGAACAAAAATTTAATGCTTTGTAAAGGTAATTTAATGCTTCTTCCCTTTTATTATCGTTTAAATAAATTAAAACTCCAAGAAAATAATTTCCCTGACAGTGGGAAGGGTATATTTTTAAAAGTTGTCTGTAATAATTTATGGCAACCTTTACCTGACCTTTTTTTACTGAAACCCTTCCCAGAGCCAGGAGGACTTCTGGGCTGGTGGGATTTAATTTATAACTTCTATGGTAAAGTAGAAAACTTTCCTCGTATTTTTTTTCTTCCTCCTTTATCTTTGCCACTTCATATAAAAGGAAAAAATCTTCCACCTCATTTTCCTCTGCCTTTTTATGCAATTTAAGTAAATCTTCCCTCATCCCCTTCAAGATATAAATTTTTGAAAGTTCTCCATAAGCTTCTGTCAATCTGGGATGGATTTCAATACAATTTCTTAAAATTTTTTCTGCTTCTTCAATTTTATCATTGGCAATCAATGCCTGGGCATACCTTAAATTTGTAATCACATCACCAGCTCGAAGGGAAAGGAGTTTTTTAAAAATTTGGAGCCCTTCTCTATTTTTTCCCTGGCTTAAATAAAGCTTTCCCATAGCAGAAAGGGCTTCTCCGTGTTCTGGAAAATCCAAAAGGACTTCCTTTAAAATTTCCTCTGCCCTTTTAAAATCCCTGTATTGCATCCTTTCCACAGCTTCCTTTACCTTTTTTTCTGCCAGAACCCCTTTCTCTGGATCCTTTAAATCTTTCCTGGGGGAAGGCATAAGATAACCTAAGGATTTAAGTATTTTTTCACTCTCTTCTGGAAATGAGGAAACTTTTTCAGGGAATTTATAATTTCTCAAGACTTTTAAAAGCTCCCCTGCTTTTTCCCTCTCTTTTTCTGCCAGATTCATCTTTTCTTCCCTGTCAAGTTTTAAATTAAAGAGTTTGTAATTTTTTTCTCCATATAAAATCAACTTAAAATCCTTCCAGATAAGTACTCTGGAAGGTTCAAAACCAAAGACCTCTCTACCGTAAAGGGAAGAAGAAACTATGGGCTCTTCTTTTAAATCTTCTAAAATATCTTTTATATTTTTTCCTTCAAAAAAATAAGAATTTAAAATTTTATAAATTTCTTTAAAGGAAACTGGCTTTTGATAACTTTTATTTTTTATCTCCCCATTAATTAAAAGACAGGGGACTTTAATTGCCCCTTCATAGAGCAAAACCCCATGTTCCATTTCATTGTGTTCACCTAAAAGCTCTCCATGGTCTCCAATTATTAAGGTAGTAGTATTTTCTGGCAAAACTTTAAAGAGTTCTCTAATGCAGGAGTCCATATAGGCAATTTCCCCATCATAGGGGTTTTGAAATTTTTTTCTGTAATCTTCAGGAGGGGTATAAGGGGAATGGGGATCAAAAAAGTGAACCCATAAAAAAAAGGGCTCCTTTAATTCCTTTAATTTTTCCTTGAAAACCTTTAAAGTTTCCTCACATTTCCTTTCTGAATTTATTTTGTCTTCATAATAGTCAAAACCTACACCCATTCCAAAGACCCTGTCTAAAATTGAAGAAGAAAGGAAAGCATAAGTATTATATTTTTTTTCTTTAAATAATAGCGGAAGGTAATCCTTCTCTGCCTTATAAAATTGCCCATTTAGAAATATTTTATGCTCAAAGGGTTCCTTTCCTGTAAAAAGGGAAATATGGGCAGGAAGGGTTAAGGGAACGGGAGAGTAACAATTTTCAAATATAATTCCTTCCTTTAAAATTTCCTGAAGAAAAGGAGTGTTATTTAAACTATAATTGTAAAGGGAAGTATGGTCTGCTCTGGTGGTGTCTAAGGTTAGAATAAGTAAATTCTGAATATTAAATATTAAAAAGAAAAGGATAAACCAGCTCCTAATAGATTCTTTTTGTAATCAAATCCCCTGTTTTCTTCATAAAGGGAAAAGGTGTAATAGCCAAAAACCTTTCCTTTAAATTTAGAATACTCCACAGGATAGGATGCCCCAAGGGTTATTTCCAAACCATTTCCCATTTCAAGCCCTGCAAATTGGGCATTATCGGTTATTTTTTCTTTTAAGAGAATTTCAAAATAACCCTTTAATTTATTTTGAAACTCGTATGTTAAAAGTCCCTTCAAATTAAAGGAGTCCTCAAAATGCAGTTTCACTTCCTGATCCTTTAAAACATCTTCCCCTGTGGAAGGGTCAACGGTTTCATTTTTATAATCAAATTTTAAATTTTTCCAGGAAGACCAGTCGGTCCAGATAAGGCAAAGGGAAATTTCAAAATCCCTAACTGGCTTTGTCCCTGAAATTACAACCTGCTGGGGTATATATCCTTCTGTTTTAACCCCTCCAGAAGGATAAAAGGTCTTTAAGGTCTTATAAATTTCTTCTGATGCATATTCAGATGGGGTAAAATTTACTGAAAAATCTCCGAAGCCATAGGTAATTTTTGTCTCAGGTCTGAATATAAGGGCAAATTTATAATCCTTAAATTTATAAAAACCTGAAAGTTCAAAGGAAATATCTTTTTGAGAACCTTTATAAGAACCATAAATTTCATAACTTTCCCCATTTATTTCTGGGGAAAGCTCACTCTTTGAGAAGGAAAGGTCCAAGCCAATCTGTCTTAAAGCAAAGCCAACATTTATATTATTCGTAACCCTTATTCCCAGAGAAGCTCTGAGTTCCTCTGCATCATATTCAAATTTTCTTAAAAAATACCTGAAAGGAACATCCTTTTTAAAGTTGCTGGAGTAGGAAAGGAGGGGAAAAATTCCAGCCCCCACTGCAATTTCTTCTGTAATATTATAGGATGCAGAGAGCAGACCTTTAAATTTTCTCTTATCCCTGGAGGAGTAATCCAGATAGTCAGACCTTTCATAAAAAAGATTTAAACTTGTAAAAACCTGCAAACCTTCCAGCTCTGGCATAAAAGAAGGGTTTAAAATTGCCCCTTCCCCTCCTTCAATTGAAGAAGGGTAACTTCCAACAAAAAATTCCTGAGAAAAGAGAAAGAGAGGAAACATAAAAAAAATAAAAAAATATCTCATAAAATCTCCCTTTTTATTTTTTGAAAATGGACTCTTCTAAATCCGCTCTGCAAAATTATAAGCCGATTTAATTTAAGGGAATGGAAAAGATTTTCAATTTCCCTGTTTGTGTAATAACAAAAACTTAAAGTGGAATTTTTTACTCTGAAAATGAGGCGCCTTTCCCCTTCCTTTATCATTTTTGCCCCTTCCTCTGCCCACTTTGCTGGAAGCCAGAAGGGGGCAAAGAGAAGAAAGATATCCCCTTCCTCCTGAAGTATCTCGCAAAATT
>JBBFMJ010000011.1:9939-12883 GCA_037478515.1 Thermoanaerobaculia bacterium | reverse complement strand
TTTGGGCAACCTTCTGGTTCATTTCCTTTTGATTGTAAAGGAAAAAAGTGGGACAAAAAATAGCAGAATAGCTTTCGTTTTTTAAATCAGAGATGTCTTTGAAACTTTTAAATTCAATGGAAAGCCCTTTAGAGATTAAATTTTGAAAGGAGGAAGGGTTTTCTTCCCCAAAACAGAGCACCTTTTTCCCCTGAAGCTTTAAAACTTCTGACTCCTTTTCTATCCAGGTATAGAAATCACCCTTAAGGTCTAAAAGCATTTAGAAGGCGAGAAAAAACCTTTGCTATTTTAAATGAACGCCCGAACGAATACAACGGGTGCAAAGCAATAAGGTCTTTTTTCCCGAAGGAGTTTGAATATGAACCTTCTTCAAATTGGGGTACCAGCGCCTTTTTGTTAAATTATGGGCGTGGCTTATCTTATTCCCCGTAATGGTTTTTTTCCCACAATAGTCACATACTTTAGCCATATCCCTATATTATACCATATTTTTTAAAAAAAAGGGGTTCCTAAGGAACCCCTTAAATTTTATTTCTTTTTTTATCTTGATATTTTAGAAGGACCGCCAGAACTGGAAGAAGAACTGGAAGGACCCGAATGGGAAGAGACGGAAGGAGATGAACTGGAATGAGAAGAGCCCGATGAACTGGAACTGGATTGAGAAGGGGAAGAGGATGGGGAAGAATATACTTTAGGTGAAATTTGAGGAGAGGAGGACTGAGAAGGGCTTAAAGAAGGGGAGGTCTGGCTCTTTCTCTCATAATAAGGGGATGGGGGATTTATACTTGAAGAAGGAGTATAAGTGGATCTCTCTGGAGGGTTATATTGATATGTCCTGTAATCCCTTGAAAGATTTCTATCTGAATCAATTCTTTCATAAGAGGGCTGGCTTAAACTCCTCTGGGGCTCAGCTGCTTTCCTTTCATAATTATAAACTGGCTCTCTATAGTAATGGTCTGAAGAATCCCTCTTTGTGGGTTTTTCTTCTGTCTGGGGTTTTTCTATGTCCCTTTTTGGTTCAATATCTTTTCTGGGTTCCACTCCCTTATCCCTTTGAACTGGTTGTGTGTCCTTTGGAATTATTTCTCTCTGGGAACCACCTTTTCCTCTTTCCATCCCGCTTGCCCCCTTTGGAAATTTTTCTCTGTCCAAAACCCGTGGGTTTAAATTATCCCTACCTTCTCCCTTATCTTTACCGAAAGCGGGGCTTAAACTCCTCCCGGGTTTTAAATCCTTATAAATATTTTCTCTATTTTTAAGATCTCCCTCAATTTTGAGAGTTTCCTTTCCCTTGGAAAAAGTTTCTCTATAACTGGAAAGCAGGTTTTTGGCTTCCTGAGAGGGTTTATCTTTTAATTTAAAAACAGGGGAAAGGTCTTCCTTTATAACATTTTTTTGAATTGCAAAATGCTCATCCAGTTTCATCAAATCCTTTTTGCCAAAAGGAAGATTAATAGGATAGATAAGCCCTTCTCTCCCCTTGGGATCTATTTTTAAATCTTTCTGTATTACCAAATTTGTCTTTCCCAGACTCCTTCCATCAGCAAAAATCCAGAAGTCCCTTTGAAGGTGCGTAAGATTTACCCTTCCTTTAAATCCAAAATAGCAATCGTTGTACCAGCAGGGAGGCCAGTTCCACCACCAATCCCATCTATAATACCACCAGTAATCATAATATCCCATAGGACACCAGCCAATATAAAAATCAGCCCAGAACCAGTAAACCCATGCAGGAGCCCAGGTATAACCTGGAACCCACACCCATCCGTATTGGGGTGTCCATACCCACCTTCCATAATGATAAGTCAAGTATCCCCAGGGCTCATAACTTACCCAGAACCATCCATGGGGTGTCCATCTCCAGTATCCATGATAATAGGGAGTCCAGCCAACCACCACAGTAGGTCTCCAGACATAAAGGGAAAACTCCGGTTCATAAATCCAGGAACCATACCCGTCCAATACATAATGGGAAGAATAAAAACGACCACCTGTGTACTGAGAGGACTGGCTTCTCATCCTCTGGGACCTTCTATTTTCCACCATCTGCACAAAAAATTCATTTTTCAAAGACAATCTCTTCCTGTCCACATAACCATCATTGTAAACCAGTGCTTCTTCCCCTGACCTTAAAAATACAGAACCAGCAGAGGTAGCTATTTCCCCTCTTCCTTCAATTATCATAATTTTTGCAGCACCATTTCCTGTTTTGCTTAAAAAATACAAGCCAGGATTTAAAATATAAAAATCACCTTCCTGAAACCCTAAAACCGGCTCCTCGTTATATCTTACATTTCCAAGGACTTCAAGGCAGGCATCCCCGCTGTTTAAATAAAGATAAGTTCTTTTGTCGGGATAACCCTCTGTCCCAGAGATAGCCCTGAGTTCTATATCAGAAAAAGACCCAACCCACAGGAGATTTCCATCAGAAAGGACTATTTCAAGAAAGGAATTCCTATCAGTTACCAATCTGTCTCCAGGGTAAAGGGGATAACCAGATTTCAGGTCTTCGGGTTCATTTCCATCGAAGGGATAAAATCTGGCAGTATTTTCCTGATACTGGACAAAAGAAACTCCCTCCGACATCAAAAAAGCCGAAAAACTTAAGATAAAAACTAAAATTAAATGTTTCATTTTTACCTCCCAAAATAAGGTATGCAATACTTATGCCAGATTCCTGGCAAAAATTTAGTGCCATTTTTAATAAAATTTCAAATTTTGTTTCACTTTTGAAACAATTAAAGGGAAAAATTCAAGATTACTTTTAAATTCCCGTTTTTTAATATCTTAAAACTCAAATCCTGAACTATTCTTTTCACAATAAAAAGGCCCCTTCCGTGGTTTTTTAAAAGATTTTTAGTACAGCAGGCATTTTCTACCTTTGGAATTTTCCTGCATTTCCCCTGATCTAAAACTTCCACTTTTAATTTTTCCCTTTTTTTTT
>JBBFMJ010000011.1:8814-9929 GCA_037478515.1 Thermoanaerobaculia bacterium | reverse complement strand
GAATATTGTAGACGATGATATAGTTACCCTAGAATTTTAGTTTTTTTCTTATTTTTTCTATTTCCATGGACAATGGCATTGGAGACAATCTCATGTATAGCCAGATTTATCCAGTAAAGTTTCTCCTCATTTATTCCCTGAATTTTTAAAAAATATTTCCACAGGTCTTCAGCCATAGGAAGGTTTTCCAAATCAGAATGAAACTTCAAAAAGAAATCACTCATTATTGATATATATTAACAAATATGTTAAATTAAAATCAATGCTAATTTTAATTATTTTTCTCATCTTTGATCTGAAAGAATGTCTTTCCCTTTTAGAAAAAGCCAGAGGGGATAAGCCAAAGAGAAATATTAAAATAGAAACCATAGAAAGAAATGAAATTGATAAATATATTGAGGAAGCATTAAAGGATACCTATGGAAAGGAAATTGAATACTTTGAAAAAATTTTAACTTTTTTTAATCTAATAGAAGAAAATGAAAGTTATGTTCAAAAGGCAAAGGAACTTTACAAGGAGCAGGCAGCTGCCTTTTACAACCCCAAAGACTACTCAATGAAAATTATAAAAGATTTAGATGAAGATAATTTACTGGTTAAAAGTGCCTTGGTCCATGAACTTATGCATGCCTTCCAGGATGAAAAGATAGAAATATATAAGGAAATGGAAAAAAGGAGAAAAAATTATGACTCCCTGATGGCTCTCCAATCCTTTCTGGAAGGGGAAGCCATACTTATTACTTTTATTTCTATGTCAGATATAAACCTTGAAAGCGAGGAGGAACTGGAAATTTTAAAAGAAAATTCCCTCAACCTTTTCGAAAATTTTGAAGAATTTCTTCCAGTGGAAGATAATTTTCTGACCTATGAAATGATACTCCCTTACAAGGCAGGTTATAAATTTGTAATGCATTTTTTTGAAAAAGAAAAATGGGGGGGGGTGGAAAAATTATATAAAAATCTCCCCTGCGCTATGGAGGAAATCTTCCATTTTGACAGAAAAAACAGTCCTCCAAAGGATTTTTCAAAATTGTCTAAAAAGATAAAAATAAAGGACTCCCTACTGCTGGATTCCTTAACCTTTGGGGAAAGTTTTCTATATTTTATATTCTCCA
>JBBFMJ010000011.1:0-8804 GCA_037478515.1 Thermoanaerobaculia bacterium | reverse complement strand
ATACATAATTCCAGGGAAGAAAGCAAAAAAATGGCAGAAGGGTGGGATGGGGATAAGATGCTCCTTTTTAAAAAAGGAAAGGAAAACTTTATCCTGTGGCTTATAAACTGGGATACTGAAAAAGATCTAAAGGAAGCTTTGGAAGGTTTTAAAAATTTTACCGAAAAAGAAGGTATAAAGTTTTTACATTTTCAATCAAAAAAAAGCAGTATATTTCTTTTTTATAAAAGGGAAAAACCAGAACTTGGTTTAAATATTTTTAATATTTTAAATAAAATGGAGGTAGCCAATGTCTACAAATGTCAATCAAAATGAAGTGGAAAAACTTTTAGCTTATAAGGACAAGCTGACAAAAATAATCAACTCCATCCATTCATCTCAAAACCTTCAAGAACTGCTTTTAAAATCTAGGGAAGAACTTTTATCCCTCTTTAATGCAGAAAGGATTACCATTTATGCCATTGATGTGAAAAACCAGCAACTTTACTCCATTTATAAAGTAGGAAATGAAGTCAAAGAGATAAGGATACCAAAGGGTTTTTCTTCCATAGCAGGTTTTGTAGCCCTCTCCAAACAACCAGTCCTTATAAGGGATGTTTACAATCAAAAGGAATTGGAAGCCATCCATCCCCGCCTAAAATTTGATGTAAGCTGGGACCAAAGCACTGGCTTTAGGACAAAACAGGTCCTTGCCACGCCCATAATCTATGATAAATACCTTATGGGAGTTATGCAAATAATAAATAAAAAGGATGGGACTGGTTTTACAAAAAATGACCTCATTGCTGCCAATGAAATATCCAAAACCTTGGGTATTGCCTTTTACAATCAAAGGAGGATAACCCGATCAGCCCAGCCCAACAGATATGGTTATCTAATTGATAAGGGTATAATAAGTGAGCAGGACTTAGAGAAAGCAGTTTCCCTTGCCAGAATGGAAAATGTGGAGATTGAAGAAGTTCTGGAAAATAAAATGAATATACCAAAAGAAGAGATTCTAAAGTCCCTGGCTCAATTCTTTTCCACAGATTATTTTCTTTATGATGGCAGTCAAAAAATTCCTCAGGAATTGAAGGAAAGATTAAACTATGAGTTTTTAAAAAAACTGGAAGTGGCTCCCCTTTCCAAGGAAGGGGGGATTCTAAAAATTGCTATGGTGGATCCCACAAACTTAAGTTTATTTGACGCCATAAAAGTTATGGGGCTTGCCCCGAGATACAGTGTGCTGGTGGCTTTAAGGAAGGATATCCTTGCCTATTTAAAAGATAACTATGGAATTGAAGAAAAAGAAGAAAAGACCTCCAGTTTGGAAGATATCTTAGGTGAACTGACCCTTCCACCAGAGGAAGGAGAAGAAGGCGTGGAAGAGGAAACAGAAGAGGAAGAATTTGATGAAAAGGACTCAGCCATTGTCCGCCTGGCAAATGAAATAATAAGGGAGGCATATTTAAAGGGTGCCTCAGATATACACATAGAACCCAATGGACCTAAAAACCCCACTATAATAAGGTTTAGAATAGATGGGGTTTGCAGAAAGGTCCAGGAAATCCCTGCACCTTACAGAAACGCTTTGGTATCCAGGATAAAAATTATGGCAAAACTGGATATTTCAGAAAAGAGAAAACCTCAGGACGGTAAGATAAGGTTTAAAGGACCAAAAGGGACCATTGAACTGAGGGTTGCCACAGTTCCAACCCAAGGGGCAAATGAAGATGTGGTAATGAGAATTCTGGCTTCCTCAAAACCAATTCCCATTGAAAAGATGTATTTTTCCCAGAGAAATTTAGAGGAATTTAAAAAAATGGTTACAAAACCCTATGGCTTAATTTTATGCGTGGGACCCACGGGTTCAGGAAAAACCACAACCCTTCACTCAGCCCTGGGATACATAAATACTCCAGAAAGGAAAATCTGGACAGCAGAAGATCCCGTGGAAATCACCCAGGAGGGGTTGAGGCAGGTTCAAATGAACCCCAAGGCAGGCTTGACCTTTGCCATTGCTATGAGGTCCTTTTTAAGGGCAGACCCAGATGTAATAATGGTGGGAGAAATGAGGGATCAGGAGACTGCTTCCATTGGAATTGAAGCATCCCTCACAGGGCACCTGGTCTTTTCAACCCTCCATACCAATTCTGCCCCTGAAACTGTGGTCAGACTTCTGGATATGGGAATCGACCCCTTTAACTTTGCTGATTCCCTCCTGGGGATTCTGGCTCAGCGTTTAACCAGAACCCTCTGTCCCCAGTGCAAAGAACCCTATAATCCCACAAAGGAAGAATTTGAAGAACTGGTGGAACTTTATGGAAGGCAGTACTTTCATAAACTTGGAAAAACTTATAGTTCTGACCTTATTCTTTACAAACCCAAGGGCTGTCCCAGATGTGAAAACAGTGGCTATAAGGGGCGTCTGGCAGTCCATGAACTTTTAGTTGGAACAGACCCCATAAAAAAACTGATTCAAAAAAGGGCACCTGTGGATGAAATCAGAGAGCAGGCAATTGCAGATGGAATGACCACCCTTTTGCAGGATGGTATCTGGAAGATTTTTGAGGGTTTGACAGACTTAAAACAGGTAAGGTCTGTCTGCATAAGATAAATTTAAAAATTCACAATTTTTGTTAAAAAACCTGTGGAAAAAATTGTTAAAAATTTTCCTAACTTTTAGAAAATTCAAAGGTTTCTTTTAAAATTCACAAAAAATTGTGCTTTCTATAAATCTCGGAAAAACCATAAGTTTTTAAAATAGAATAATTTACAGATTTTAATTGTTTTATTTTTTATGAATAATTTAAAGAATTCTTTAAGCCCCTATCTCCTCCTACATTCTAAAAACCCTGTGGACTGGTTTCCTTGGGAGGATTTTGCATTAAATAAAGCAAAAATAGAAAATAAACCCATATTCCTTTCCATTGGTTATTCTACCTGCCACTGGTGCTATGTTATGGAAAAGGAGTCCTTTGAAGACACAGAAATTGCCAGAATTTTAAATGAAAATTTTATTTCCATAAAAGTGGACAGGGAAGAAAGGCCTGATATTGACCAGATTTACATAAACTTTCTATTTTTATTCAGTGGAAAAGCTGGCTGGCCCCTCAATGTTTTCTTAACTCCAGATTTAAAACCCTTTTATGGTGGCTCCTATTTTCCAAAGGAAAATTTTAAATATTTAATTTTAAAGATTTCAGAGATATGGAAGGAAAAAAGAGAAGAAATTGAAAGGGATGCAGAAGAAATATTAAGGGAAATCAAAGCTTATCAAAAAAACATTGGAGCAACCCCCCCTGAAGATGCTTTAAAATTATCCAGAAGGGCTTTTGAATATTACAAAAATAATTTTGATTTAATTTATGGGGGCTTTTTTGGGGCACCCAAATTTCCTATGGCCCCTTCTTTAAAATTTCTTTTAGATTATTATAAAACATCAAAAGATGAAGAGAGTTTAAAGATGGTAATTCACACATTAAATAACATTTCAAGGGGTGGAATTACAGACCACCTTTCTGGTGGTTTCCACAGGTATTCTGTGGACTTTGAGTGGAAAATACCCCATTTTGAAAAAATGCTCACAGATCAATTTCAACTTCTGGAGCTTTACCTTTCTCTATATCAGATCACAGAAAAGGAGCTTTATAAAAAAATTTCTAAAAAAACCCTGAATTTTCTTCTAAAAGAGATGAAGGGAAAAGAAGGGGGATTTTTTTCTGCCATTAATGCTGACAGTTTAAACGAGAAAGGTGAAATGGAAGAGGGTTATTACTATCGTTTTGGAAGGGATGAAATATCAAAAATTTTAAGCAAGGAAGAGGAAGAAATATTCTATAAATACTATGAAATTTATGAGGGGGTAATCTTCAAAAAAAAGGAAGAGGAGATTTCAAAAATTTTGGACATTCTTTTAAAAGAAAGAGAAAAGAGAAATAAGCCAGCTTTAGATGATAAAGTAATCACTTCTCACCAGGGAATGGGGATTTCCCTTCTTTCAAAAGCATCTTTGGTGCTGAAAGATAAAAATCTTTTAGACCATGCAGAGGAATTAAAAAACTTTGTCCTTAAAAATTTATACAGAAAAGAAGAAAATACCCTTTTTAGATATTACAGGAAAGGTAAGGCAAAGGGGAGGGCTTTTATTCAAGATTTCAGTTTTTTGATAAAAGGACTTATTGAACTATACGAGGCAACGGGAAATTATGAAAACTTAATCTATGCTTTAAAACTTCAAGAAAAACAAATTGACTCTTTTTATGATGAGGTTTCAGGATGCTTTTTTAATACAATGGAAAAGGACATCCCTTACAAAACAATAGATGAATATGAGTCCTCCTGTCCTTCTGGAAATTCTGTATCTTTTTTAAATTTATTAAAACTTGGAAAAATCTTCAAAAGAGAGGATTTTATAGAAATTTCCAAAAACCTTTACAATTTTTATTCTTCAAATCTAAAAAATAATCCATCCTTGATTCCTTCTATCTTAGGTTCTTTCCTCAATTCAGGAAAAGAAGTAGAGTTTATAATCTCTTGCAAAAAGGAAGATTATTTTGAAATTTTAAGTGAAATTGAAAAATACTATATACCTTTTAAAACAATTATCTATATAGATGAAAGGGAAGATTTTTTATCAGAGTTCAATCCCTTTATAAAAAATTTTAAACCAGAGGAAAAACCAACCCTTTATATATGCAAAAATTTTAGATGTCTGGAACCCTTAAAAGAGCTTGAAGGGATAAAAAACAAATTAAGGGAAATCTCAAACTAATCAAATTTGTTTATTTTGTCAAACTCCTGCCTCAATTTCTTATATTTTTTATCTATTTCCTCGGCATTACTTAAAAGGGATTTTAAATGTTTCTCTGAAAATATCCTCCACTTTTCATCCAGTTCATTGAATACCCTTGAAAGTATCTGCAATTTTTCCTGAACCTTCTGGGCTTCTTCACTTAATTTTTTTGCCTGAACTCCTGCTTTAATAAACTCAATTTTTGAAGACATAGTTAGGGGGGAGAGGACCTGTACCCCTTCGGCAGCATATTCTCTCAGTAGCTCAAAGGCCTCCTGAAGAAGAAATGTCCAGACACTTTCAGAGGGGATATAGGCAAAGGCAAAGGGTGCAGTGCCTGCCTCAGGCATAATGTAATCATTTTTTATTTTATCCAGATGCTTTTTTACATCATTTAAAAACACCTTTTTATAATCTTCCCTTTCCTCCTCTTTTGCTTCCAGCATCCTTAAATAATAATCCAAGGGAAATTTGGAATCAATGCAGATTATTCCAGAGGTGGATTTTATATAAGCATCTGGCTTTTTCCCTGAAGATAACTGCTCTCTTATTCCATACATATTGGGTGGGAGCTGGTCCTTTAAAACTGCCTCAAGAGTAACTTCTCCAAAGTATCCCCTTTGCGTGGGGGTGGTGAGCATTTTTTCAAAAGAGGAGTGCAAATCTTTTATCTCCTTTGCCTGCAGGTTTATCTGACCTATCTTTTCCTCTATTCCCGATTCCTTCCAGACCCTGTTTAAAATATTTTCTATTTCCAGAGGATAATTTCTATCTCTCTTTGAAAGCAAAAAAATAAATATTACTAATAATAAAATTATTATAGAAAGAATTATTTCAAGAACCATTAAATTTAGTTACGGGGTATTTTCTTTTCCAGATTTGAAAGAACCTTGAGGACTCCCTCCTGATCTTCCTGTTCCATAATCTTTTCCACAAGCCCTGCATTGGTCATCCTGGCAAGCTGGCTTAAAATTTTTAGGTGCATAATATCATGTCTCATAGCAATCAGGAAAAGGACATGGGTGGGTTTATTGTCTGGGGCACCCCAGTCCAGCCCATCCTTGGAGATGGCAATCAGGATAAAAGGCATAAGCAGATGTTTTGGAATCCTTTGCCTGGTATGGAGGAAAGCCACCCCCTTTTCCGTGGCAGTGGAGACCATTTCTTCCCTTGCCTTAAGACAGCTCAAAAAATCTTCGGGGTCAGAGATACACCCAAGCTGATGGGACTTGGAAACAAGATATTCCAGAACTGCATCCTTGGGCTTTTTTTTGGGAAGAAAAAGGACGCCCCCACCAGGGATAAAATTTTTTAAAGGGGCTTTCAGGAGGGCTTCAGGAACATTTTTTTCATCCAGACTTTCCAGAAAACCACTTTCTATCCATTCCTGAACTTTATTCTTGGGAAAAAGCCACTGTCCTTCCACCTCAAGGGCTGGAATTTTATTTTGCTTTGCCAAATTTATTATCTGTTCCTCTGTAAGGCGAAGATAGGCAGTGATTTCCTTTAAGGTATAAACTTTAGGTTCCTGAGGATTGTTATCTTTTGGCTTCTTCTTCATCTGAATATATGGGAAGGACTGTTATAAGTTTTGTAAGAGTTAAAAGGTCAAAAACCTTCTCAGAGGGGTTTAAAAGAGCCACTTCTACATTTTCCTTTTTTGCTGTGGTAAAACTCCTTATTATTTCACCAAGTCCAGCAGAATCAATAATGGAGACATCCTTTAAATTTAATACAATTTTTTTAAACCCCATCTTTAAAGCATCCAAGATATGACCCCTTAAAGCAACATCCCCTTCTCCAATTGTAAGTTTACCCTTACAATCTAAAATGGCACAATTGCCAAAAGACCTTAAAGTTATATTCATCAAAACCTCCCGCATAGATTTTATAATAAAATTTCCCCTTTGTCAAATTTTAAAATCTTTATTGTATAATTAAAAAATGGAATTAGTTAATCCATTAAATGAAGCAAGGGAAATTGAAGGGATGGTTTTAAAGGAAAATAGGAGAAAGTATTACAGGGTAGGAAGGGCTGGAAACTGGTACGGGGGAATTTCCACTGCTGATTGCTGTGGATGCAATTTAAAATGTGTCTTTTGCTGGAGTACAAAACCCAGAGACCATTTTTTAGAAACGGGAAGATTTTACCCTCCAGAAGAGGTTGCCTTTAAATTAATTGAGGTAGCCATAAAAAAGGGTTATCATCTTTTAAGAATAAGTGGAAATGAACCAACCATAGGAAAATTACACCTTTTAAATTTACTTCAAATCCTTTCAAGGGAAAATTATCTCTTTATCCTGGAAACCAATGGAACCCTGCTGGACAAAGATTATGTTAAAGAACTTAAAATTTTTAAAAAACTTCATATAAGGGTGTCCCTTAAAGGAACAGATGGAGAAGAATATAAAAAACTGACCCTTTCCATCCCTGAAACCTTTGAACTGGTCCTTTCAAATATAAAAAATTTAGTTGAAGAAAATTTAAATTTTAACATAGCCATAATGGCTTCTTTTAGCCCTGAAGAAAAACTGAAATCCCTCAAAGAAAAATTAAAAAAGATTTCCAGAAAAACCCTTGAAAATTTGGAAGAAGAATATGTTATTCTTTATCCAGTTGTGGAAGAAAGTTTAAAAAGAGCAGGGATATTTCCAAAAATATTTTGCAAGCCATAAAAAAATGTTAAAATTTTCAAATGATTTTTCTTATTTTTTTAATCTTTGAGATAAATTTGCCTGAAAAAGTTTTAAATTATATAAAAAAAGAGGATTTCTTTACTTTAATAGTTTTAAATGAAAGAAAATTATATGTTTTGGACAAGGAAAAAAATATTTTATTTCAAGCCCCTTGCGGGATTGGAAGGGGAAATTTAAAGTCAAATCCTGATAAAAAGAGTGATTTTGACAGAATAACCCCCCAGGGACTTTACAAAATTACACATATATTTAAAAAAGGAGATGAGGAACTGAAAAGATTAAATGATATCTTCTGGCCTGATCTTTATAAAACAGGAAAACCCATTGGAAAAAATGCCTATGGGGATGGCTTTGTTGCCTTCAACTGGACAGAGCCCCTGGACAGAAAAAAAACAGAAAAAAATAAAAATTCCAGAGGACAATTTAGAAGGAGCAGAGAATACAACAATTCTCTTTTTTCCTTAGGAATTCACGGAACAAACAGAGATGACTGGGTTGGCCTGCCCTCCACAGGGGGTTGTATAAGGTTAAAAAATGAGGACATAAAAACCTATATTGAAAAGTTTGCAAAGGTTGGGGGTTTAATTTATATAATAGAAAACTAAAGGTATATTTTTAAAGCAATTGCCTTTTTATCTTTATTTATTACTGGATAAAATAAGAAATTTGAATATTTTTGATTTAATTTAAAGACAAACTTACTTAAAACCATTCCAAAAATTGCACCAGAGACCACATCAGAAAGAAAATGGTGGTCTTCAAGGATTCTCTCCAGAGAAGTCAGGACAGGAAATACAAAAATTATTTTCCTGTATTCTGGATAGTACTGACTTAAAGTATAAGCCAGAGCCCAAAGGTGAAGGGAATGGCTGGAAGGAAAGGAGTTTCCCCCTTTAAAAAAGTTATAAGGATCCCCTCTACTTTCCTTTGGCCTTTCCCTCCCAAAACCTTTTTGGAGAAAATTTACCGAAAAATCAGAGAGCAAATTTATCTCAAAGAGTTCAAAAGCCAGTTTTTCCACTTTGCTATCTTTTTTAAAAATTGAAAAAATAAAAAGGGAACTCGAAAGATAAAAACCAGTGGAACGCCTGCCAAGGGGTTCAAAATATTTTGATATTTCTTCCCTGATACCCAGTTCCTTTTTCTGGGAAATTTCCCTTACCTTTTCATCAAGGGCAAGTGAGAAAGCAAGGGAGAAAAGGGATTTACAAAGGAAATTGCATTTCTTTTCCTCTATCTCTTCCGATTTCAAAATCAGAGAAGGAATTAAAAATATAAGAAAAAGATATGAGAAATTCAATTGGCCCAAGCCTTCTTTTTGCCTTTTATCCAT
>JBBFMJ010000010.1:0-17224 GCA_037478515.1 Thermoanaerobaculia bacterium | reverse complement strand
CCCATATTTTTTTATCATCTCCCAAGCCAGTCCCATCCCAAATGCTTGCAAATAATGGCGGTTTTATTCCATTGTCTTCCATACAGGAAAAAAGATGGGCAATATGGTGCTGTAAGGGAAGCATTTTTAATTTTTGAGATAAGGCAAATTGAGTTGAAGGAAAATCAGGGTGAAGGTCATGGGAACCCTTTTCTGGTTTAATTTTAAATAAATTTGTAAAATCTTTATAAATCTTTTTATAAACCTCAAAGGAACCTTCTGTTTCAAGGTCTCCAATGTGCTGGGATACAAAAATATTTTTACCTTTTTGAAAAGAAATGTTTGCCTTTAAAAATCCACCAAAACCAACTGAATTATTTTTTTTATCTGTAATAAATGGAAATGGAACATATCCCCTTGCCCTCCTTAAAACCACTTCTTTTGAAGCCATTATCCTGACAATGGAATCATCAATATGCCTTTCAATTTTTCTATTATGGATTAAAAATCCATCACATAAATCCTTTAGCTTTTCAAAAGCATAGTTTTCATCTGTTATTATGGGTTCTTCTGATAAATTTCCTGAGGTGGCAACAATTGGACATTTTAAGTCAGAGAGTAAAATATGATGTAGTGGGGTATAGGGAAGCATAACCCCTAAATATTGATTCCTGGGTGCCACCAAGGGGGATATGGAAAAGATATCTTTATTTTTGAGTAAAACAATTGGTGCCTGAGGGCTTTGCAGAATTTCCTTTTCTTTTTCATCTAAAAAACAATCCCTTTCAATTTCTTCAATTGATGGATACATCAGTGCAAAGGGTTTCTCTTTCCTTCCCTTCCTTTCCCTTAAAAGGGCAACTGCTTTATCATTTCTTGCACTGCAAACAATATGAAATCCCCCAAGCCCTTTTACCCCAACAATTTTCCCTTTTTTAATGTATTCCTCTGCTTCAAGTAATGCCTCTTCCCCTTCTAATAAAAATTTTCCTTCCTTTGAGCAAAAAAATACCTTTGGCCCACATTCAGGGCAAGCATTTGGCTGGGCATGGAACCTTCTGTCAGAAGGGTCATCATATTCCCCCTGACATTCCTTACACATTTTAAATTCAGACATAGTGGTATTTTTTCTATCGTAGGGAAGTTTTTTTATAATTGAAAACCTTGGACCGCATAAAGTGCAATTTGTAAAAGGGTATCTGTATCTTCTGTTTCCTTTATCAAAGATATCTTCAATACAAAACTTGCAGGTTGCCAGGTCTGGCAAAATGTATGTTTCAACTTTCCCCTTTTCTTCACTTTCAACTATTTCAAAACTTTTATATCCTTCTGGCTCAACTTCCCATACTTCAAACCTGTAAATATATGAAATTGAGGGTTTTTCAATTTTTAATTTTTCAATAAAGGTTTTTAAATTTTCTTCTTCCCCTTCCACTTCAATGTTTAATCCTTCAGGGGTATTTTGGACAAATCCATTTAAATATAGCCCTTTTGCAAGGTTAAAAACAAAGGGCCTCATCCCAACCCCTTGAATTATCCCATTTAAATAAAGTTTAAATCTCTTAATCATCCCTATAATTTAACACAATTTGAAACCAATGAGGTTTTTATTTATATTTAGTAATATAGGAATTTCTATTTGCCTCAGTGAAGGAGTATTTTTTGAAAATATAAAATTTTAGCCCTTTATCATAAAAAGAAGCATCTTAAAGGGTTTTTTTGCCTTAACTGAGTGGGGAATATCCTTTGGAAGGGCAATTGCCTGCCCTTCCTTCACGATATTTTCTCTTTCGCCAACCTTTATTTCTGCTTCTCCTTCAAATACATATATAAATGCATCATAAGGGGCTGTGTGTTCTGAAAGTGCCTGCCCTTCATCAAAGGCAAAAAGGGAAAGGGAGCCCTCTTTTTTTTGTTTCAATGCTTTTGAGACAATTGAGCCCTTTTGAATTTCTATTGAGTTTTTTAACTCTTTTGGTTCTAAAAATATTTCTAAACTCATAGAAGTCGTTTTTCTCCTTCCAGTTTTTTTATTTCTGTTATATCCTGGACAAATTCAAGGCAGCCCAAATAATTTCCATCCCTGTCTCTTACTGGATAGTAACTTATGTAAATAAACTTACCCTGAAAATTTATCCAGAACTCTGCTTTCCTATTTGAGCCCTTTTTAAAGTCCTCTAAAATCTTATTTACCATATGAATTGATTTTTGTGGATGACAACCCTGAACTTTCATTCCAATTACCTGGGGAGTTCTGACAAAAATTCTATGGGGTGGGTCTGAATAAAATCTTACTGTATCATCCTTGTCCACAAAGGCAATGTCAATGGGGAGGGAATTGAAAATTCCCCACAATTCCTTTAAAGACAGGTTTCCTGTTGGGAAAGTAAGTTGCCCTTCTTCAAATTCAATTTTCCCTTCTTCCTTTACCACTCCCTTTGCAACTTCCGGAGTAAAAGAAGGATAGCCAATCCTGTCAAATTCAACCTTTGCCCCCCTTACCTCTTCTTCTGTTAAAACCCGCATTGAGGTAGGAAATAAAATCTGATTTTCCTTCATAAAATGCCCTGCCAGTGTTTCTGAAATTTGAATGCTCAAATCTTCAAGTTTTTTTGTAAATTCAGAAAAACTTAAGTTTTTATAATTTTTTTTTAAATTCTTAAGCTCTTTTTTAAGTGCCCTTATCTGGTCGTGTTCCATCCACATAATCCTTGGGGGCTGGGTTATTCCATGTTTTTCCAGAAGTGGAAAGAGGACATTTTCTTCCCTCAGGTAATGGGACTCTGATTCCAGCAGATGTTCTGAAAGTTTTTCAAAATTTTCAATCCCTTCCTTTGCCTCTTCAAAATTTTTAAATTTTGAAAGGTTTTCAGAAATTTTTTTAAGCCCGGTGCCATAGCCAAGCATAATGTTATGCTCCACCATTAAAATATGTATTGGATGACCTGCTGGTGCAATGGGTTTTTGCCCTTCAAGTGTCTCTTTAAATGCCTCCAGATGTGCTCCACACATCTTTTTTATCTCATCCAAGGGCATTCCTTCCTTTATAAGTTCTTCTTCTGCCTTTGCAATTTCTTCTGCTGAGGCACCTTTTATGGCATCCTTGAACTCTTCTTTGACCTTTTCCACACTTTCACCTTTGTGCAACTTTCTAATAATTTCTTTGATCTTTTCTTTCATTTTAATTTCCTCCTTTTAATAAAAATCAAAACATATATTTAAAGATATAACTTATTTTACCCTTTTTTATAAAATAAAGCCCTGAAAATCTCATAATTTCCCTCATCTTTTCTCTATATCCATTCCTGTAGCAGGGGGTAGGGCAATTTTTGCATTGAGGTTTTGGGTCATAGGGGCATAGAATTCGCTTTGCGCAGCCATGGAGCAGAGTTTTTTCACAATTTTTGCATAATTTTAAGGAATATTCGTTCAAAAATTTGCCCAAAGGACCTTTTAAATTTAAAATTTTCTTTTCAAAATCTTTATGATTTTCCCTGCAATAGGCAGAGGTAAAATTTGCCAGAACCGAAATATCCTTTAAAATCCTTTTTTCCTTAAGATTTTTCATATCCTTAGGAATCCTAACAATAATTTTTTAAATTTTATTCCACTTTTTAATATTTTTTTTAATTAAAGAAATCAAGTTGCAAAAAAACTCCCCTTGACAAGCCCATTTTTTTTGTAGAATAAACTGGAATTTAAATTTAGGAGGTAAATATGATAAGGAAGTTATTTTTAATTTATTTGCTTTTTTGTGGTTTAGTTTTCCCTTATACCCCTGAAAAAATTGAAATTACAGCAAATGCTTCAAAAATTCCAACAAAAAGAAGCCAGATGAGGATTGATTTTACAGCAAGGGCAATTTATGGTTTTTATGAAAATGTTTCCTTTTATTTTGCATCTGATAACATCACAACAATTGAAATTTTCCCTTCAAACCCAATTATATTAGATGAAAATGGAATATCTGGTTATGGTATAATAAACCTTGATATGCAGGATACTCTATACAAGGTTTATCTGATTATAAAATCAAATGAAGAGATTTTGGGTTCAACTTACTTTTATTTTAAGAACGAGCAAGGGAATGCATTAAAGCTAACAGAGGGTCAATATTTAAAGTTTTCGGAAGAGAAAAAGCAAATGTGGATGAATTCCCAGGCAGAAGAGCATGCAAAGGCGGACCTGGATGCATTAAGGGCAAAGGGGCTGCAAATTGCAGTTGAAAAATGGCCAAAAGAAGGTGAAAGATTTATACCCCTTGAAAACAACATTGGAGATACCTTAGAGATAATGGACAATTCATTATATGAAATAAAACTAACAGAGAAAGCAATCCAAGACCCTGCATATAAAGATATAGTAAAAATAGAACTTCAGCCACCGGATGGCGGACCTTCTTATTATGCAAATTTCACAACAAATCAGGACTTGATAATGCAACCTCTTTGCTTAAATCTATTGGTGGAATTAAAAATTGGTGTAAGATTATACAACCCATATTCAGGATTAAAAAGACAATGGGGTGATATTCCATTAAATGCAAGGATTACATATAGTGGAGTTGTTCAAGATAAAATAACTGGAAATTGCATTGTAAAAACATTTGCAAAGGACGTTATGATAAGCCAAAATTTGGACTATAATGATCCATTTTATATGGATGGAACTGTTATAATTACGGTAAGTTTGCCACCAAGTGGAAATTATCCTATAAAAGATATAACTCTTTATACATATAATGATAAAGTAAGAACTGGAAGCTGCGATAGAAGCACAGATATTTCTGGGCAGCCAGAATGTTTTGAAAGCCATCCAGAATGGATAAATGGAAGCGAAAATGTTAAATATTTCATAAGTGGATCATGGGACAGCAATGCTATGATAAGAAATATAAGATGTACTTCTGATATAAACTTAAACATTGTTCCGGAATGTAAAGGTTTCAAAGAAAACCCAAACGATCCTTTGCATTTACGCCATTATCTTTCACTTGTTACTGCAACAAATTATTCATCTTTTGCTCAAATTAAGGTTGAAAAAATACCTTTATTTTGGACATTAAATGGTATTAATGAATTTTGGACAAATAATGTAGCAATGGAACAAAGGTATATAGATTACAGGGCATGTCCAGCTGACTTTGCAGGAGCAGGCTCTTTTCATCATGTTTGCACGGAAACACCAATTATTGCAATTGATGAAGATGAATGTTTTTATAGTGGAGTTCCAAGCCATGAAACAGGCCATTGGTTACAATTTAGAATGCAGAATAATCAAAAAGCACAAGGGGTTTCAGGTGAGGATTGTTCAAAAAATTCTTCATTGGTTGGCGCTTTTTCAGAGGGATTTGCAGAATGGCATGAAAAAATAGTAAATTATTCCAAAAATCAAGAAATAGCAAGGCAGAAAAGTGAAGGATGCAATCTTCCTTATGACAATTATTATTATCATGTTCAAATTCCACTCCTTATAAGAGATTTCTTTTGGGACTTATTTGATTCTATCGACGATCAAACATATGATAGATTATGTTTTTATCAAGGTTTTGGATGCTTTGATCCATTTTCGCTTGATTTATCAGAGATTAAAAAATGGATTGGGCATCAATATGATACAATATGGCAGTTTATACATGGCTTTCCACCCTTACAATGTAATGAAAATGATAATCAATGCAAATGCAAAGTTTGTAAGCTTTTAAATTCCCAAGGACTTATGAATGAATCTCAAACACAAAATTGTTTTAATTTAATCTGCCAATAACATGAAAAATAAATTTCTAATAATTTTAATATTAATCTTTTTAAGCAAAAATTTTTTTGGCAATTCTTTTTATGAAATGCCAAAAAATTCATTGAGTGGTTTTGGAAGCAATTATCTTGGTATGTTAGGAACAGGGAAAAAGCATTATTTTGATATTGCAATTTCTTCAGAATATACAATGGATTTTATTCAAATATCAGCTGGAGATTATCACACCCTTGGTTTAAAAGCAGATGGAACTGTCTGGGCATGGGGTTCAAACAGATATGGTCAATTAGGCAATGGAACATATATTGATTCTTCAATTCCAGTGCAAGTAATTGCCTTTCTTCCTGAAAATTTCCCAAATTATTATCTTCCTTTGGATAATGTAATTTATATAAGTGCTGGAGCGATACATTCAATTGCACTAAAAGCAGATGGAACAGTTTGGGCATGGGGGGACAACAGGGAAAGCCAACTTGGGGAGACTTTTTCTTCTTCAGAACTACAATACAACTATGCAGTGCAAGTTCATTCACTAATTGGGGCTGGTTTCGAAGATATTATAAAGATTGATGCAGGCACATACCACAATTTAGCATTAAAAAAAGATGGAACTGTATTTGCTTGGGGCTCAGATGATTTCTGCGAGTCACAAGGGCCTTATTGCAAGGATGAATATATGTCCTGTCATTATCCTGATATTGTTTCTGGCATCAGTGATGTAAAAGATATTTCAGCGGGCTATAGGTATTCCATTGCATTAAAAAACGATGGTTCTGTATGGTTTTGGGGAGCAATAGGATGTGAAAAGATAGAAAATCCAATAAGATTTGAAAATTTAAAAAACATAAAAAAAATATCTGCTGGTGACAATCATTTTCTTGCTCTTGATAAAGATGGATCTGTTTGGGTTTGGGGTTCAAATCGTTTTGGCCAATTAGGTGAACCTTTGGAGGTAGAATTTTTAGAAGAACCAATTAAGAAAGATAATATAAAAGATGTTAAAAAAATTTTTTCCGGGCCTTTTGGTTCTTTAATAGTAAAGAATGATGGAACAGTTTACATCTGGGGGACTTGCATGGGTTATTTAAATTCAAATGGGGGTTGTGATATAGAAATAAACCCTGTAAAAATAAATGAAATTTTAAATCCAGTGGATGTTTCAATAGGATTTAACCATCAAATTTTTTTATTGGAAAATGGAGAACTTTTTGGAAGGTTAGATAACTATTATGGTCAGTTAGGGATTGGGGAATTTGGATATGAGCCATCCCCTGTTCACACAATTGCACCTTTAAATTTAATTCAAGTTGATGGTGGGTATTTATTTTCACTTGGTTTAAAAGATGATGGAACTGTGTGGAGTTGGGGATATAATGCTTTTGGGCAGTTAGGAATAGGAAAAACAAAAGATGAATTGCTATATAGTTTAGTTCCAGTTCAAGTTCAAATTGAAAATGTCAAACAGATATCAGCTGGCTCTGAGTTTGGGGTAGCATTAAAGGAAGATGGAAGTGTTTGGACCTGGGGTTCAAATGATGAGAATCAATTGGGAGATGGAAGCAAAAATAATTCAAATGTTCCAATAAAGATAATGGAAAATGTAAAAAAGATAGCAGCAGGGAATTTTCATTGTCTTGTAATAAAAGAAGATGGAAGCGTATGGCAATGGGGATGGCCTCATTCAAACAAACCAGAAAAAGTTCCAAACCTTTCAAATGTAATAGCAGTATCAGGGGGTAAAGAACACTCAATTGCACTTAAAGAAGATGGGACTGTTTGGGCATGGGGATACAATGGAGAAGGACAAATTGGAAATGGCAAAAAGGATGACTTGAATTATTATTCAACTCCGCAAAAGGTATTAAACCTTGAAAATGTAGTTGCAATTTCAGCAGGTGATTATCACAACCTTGCAATTAAGGAAGATGGAAGTTTGTGGTTTTGGGGTGAAAGATATGAAAAAAATGATACATATGGATGGATAAATGAAAAATTTGAAGCAGTTCCAATTCAAATTCAAAACATACCTCCAATTTCATCTGCTTCTGCCTGTAATTTCTTTTCACTCCTTGTTGACTTTGAAGGGAACTTGTGGTCTATGGGTATAGGTCATGATGGGCAATTAGGAACTGGGGATTCTTTTTCCTTATTAGAAGAACCAGTAAAAATAATTGATACAAAAGATGTAATATCCTCTGGCTGTGGATCCTTCCACTCCTTTGCAATAAAAAAGATAGGTTTAAAAAACTTTTTAATAAAATAAGAAACCAATTTATAGTTTTTAATGTAAAAATTAAAAGGAAATTTTTAACTAAATTTTATAAAAATTAAAGTTTACATTAATATGTTTTACTAAAAAGTTTTAAACAGGTAAGTGAAAAAAATCACAATTTTATGGTATAATACTGAACCTATGAAAAAAATTATTGGAATAAGAAAGGAAGATAAAAACCGCTGGGAAAGAAGAACACCTATTATCCCTGAACATATTGGAATACTCATAAGGGATAATGACCTGGATTTTATTGTCCAGCCCTCAAATATCAGGGCTTTTTCCCTCAAAGAGTATGAACATTATGGAGCAAAGATTTCAGAAGACCTTTCCACCTGCGATTTTATCTTTGGGGTAAAGGAAGTTCCAAAAGAAGTTATTTTAGAAAGAAAGACCTATATTTATTTTGCCCATGTGATAAAGGGACAGAAACATAATATGCCCATGCTTAAAACACTTTTGGAAAAAGGATGCACCCTTATTGATTACGAAAGAATAGTGGATAAACAGAACAAGCGCCTTGTATTCTTTGGCTATCAGGCAGGGCAGGCAGGTTTTATGGATGGGATGTGGGCACTGGGACAGCGTTTTGACTGGGAAGATATTCCAAACCCCTTTGACAGGTTCAGACCAGCCCATACTTATTTAAATTTAAAGGAATTTGAAAGGGATTTGGAGATTGTTTCAGAAAAAATTGAGGAAGGGGAAATCCCGGAGGATGTTTCTCCTGTGGTGGTGGGAGTTGCGGGATATGGGCATGTCTCTCAGGGAGTTCAATCCCTTTTAAATCAGCTTCCCTTTGTGGAAATAAGCCCAAAGGAGTTATTAAAACTTAAGGAAAATAGCTTTTCGAGGTATAAAATTTATAAGGTGGTCTTTAAAGAAGAGGATATGTTCCAGCCCATAAACCCAAAGAAAAGTTTTGAACTTCAGGACTATTATGATAATCCTCAGAATTACAAATCAATTTTCAGCCAGTACCTTCCCTATATGACAATTCTTTTTAATTGTATTTACTGGGATGAGAGGTATCCCCGCCTTGTGACAAAGGAAGATGTAAAGAATTTATGGAAAGAAGGAAAGCCAAATTTAAGGGTTCTGGCGGATATAACCTGTGATATAGAGGGTTCCATTGAAGTAAATGTAAGGGCTACAACCCCGGGAAATCCAATTTATGTATGGAATGTAGAAGATGAAAAGACCTATGATGGTTTTGCTGGAAAGGGTCCCATAGTTCTGGCAGTGGATAATCTTCCATGCGAGCTTCCAAAGGAGTCCTCTACCTTTTTTTCAAGGATACTCCTTCCCTTTATTCCAGAGATTGCCGGCTGTAATTGGGATAAAAAATTTGATAACTTAGACCTTTCCTATCCACTAAAAAAGGCAGTAATTGTACACAAAGGGGAGCTTACCCCTGAATATAAATATCTTGAAAGGAGTTTGATATGAAAAAAGTATTGCTTTTAGGTGCAGGGCTTGTCACAAAGCCCCTCGTGGATTATTTACTTGAACAGGAAGGTGTGGAACTTCACATTGGTTCCAGAACCTTAAAAAAGGCAGAGGACCTTATAAAGGGTCATAAAAAAGGAGTTGCCTTTGCTTTAAATGTAGATGATGCTCAGGCACTGGAAAATGCAGTAAAGGAAAGGGATCTGGTTATTTCCCTGGTTCCCTATACCTACCATGTTCCCATTGCAAAATTTTGTTTGAAATACAAGAAAAATATGATTACAACTTCTTATGTCAGTCCCCAGATGAAGGAATTGGACAACCAGGCAAAAAAGGAGGGTATATTGATTTTAAATGAAATAGGGCTGGATCCAGGTATTGACCATATGTCTGCTATGAGAATAATAAATAAAGCAAAGGCAGAAGGTGGAAAGGTGGTCTCTTTTAAGTCTTACTGTGGTGGCCTCCCCCATCCTGAAAACAATGATAATCCTCTGGGTTATAAGTTCTCCTGGTCCCCAAGGGGAGTTTTAATGGCTGGGAGAAATAATGGAAAATTTTTGGAATATGGAAATTTAATTGAAGTTCCCAACAGCCGCCTTTTTGCAACCTATCATTTAGTGGATGTACCAGGGCTGGGGGATCTGGAAGCATACCCAAACAGGGATTCTGTCCAGTATAAGGAAATCTATGGCTTAGATGATGCCCACACCATTTACAGAGGAACTTTTAGAAATCTTGGCTGGTGCAACCTCTTACATAAGATGGTATCACTGGATATGTTTAGAATGGAAGAAGAAAACTTTGAAGGGATGACTTACCTTGACTATACTGCTTCTCTTATAGGCGAAAAAGGACTTACAAAAAAAGAGTTAAGGGAAAAACTTGCAAAAAAGTTAAATATTTCAAAGGCATCAGAAATCTTGGATAAATGGGAATGGATAGGGCTTTTTGATAAAAAGAAGATTAAAAATCCAAAGACCACAAGATTGGATTTACTTTTAGAACTTTTGCTTGAAAAAATTAGCTTAAAAAAAGATGAACTGGATATGATTGTTATGCACCATGAATTTTTAATTGAATATAAAGAGAGAAAGGAAAAAATTACCTCCACCCTGATTGATTTTGGAATTCCAAAGGGGGATTCTGCTATGGCAAGGACGGTATCCCTCCCTGCTGCCATTGCTGCTCAACTCATTTTGGAAGGAAAGATTCAAATGACAGGGGTAAAAATTCCAGTGGAAGAGACCATTTATGAGCCCGTTTTAAAGGAACTTGAAAAGAGGGTAAATTTGAAGTTTGAAGAAAGGGTATATAAAATTTAAATTTTAGTATTTTCCCATTAATTCAGGACAATATTAAGGATTAATAGAAAGCACCTTAAGCCCTTTCTATTATTAAATTTTTTCTTGGAAAACCATAATAATTAAAGTTTAAGGGTGCTTTTTAAAGGGTTTTGTTTAAATAAAAAGGGGCTTTAAATTTTTTTAAAATTAAATTAAAATATGGTATTAAAAAATTTTAGGAAAGGAGTAAGTATGGAAAAATTTGTATATTTTTTTGGAGGGAAAAAAGCTGACGGAAAGGGTGATATGAAAGCCCTGCTGGGAGGAAAAGGTGCAGGGCTTGCTGAAATGACAAATTTAAAGATTCCTGTGCCCCCTGGTTTTACAATTTCCACGAAAGCCTGTACATATTATTATAAAAACAAAGGAAAAATTCCACCCGGGCTGAAAGAAGAAGTTAAAAAAGCAATAAAAAAGCTGGAAATGGAAACCGGTGCAAAATTTGGAAATCCAAAAAATCCTTTAACTGTCTCCGTTCGTTCAGGGGCACCTGTTTCAATGCCTGGTATGATGGATACCATATTAAATCTTGGACTTAACTGGCAAACAACAAAAGGACTTGCAGAAAAGACAAAAAACCCCAGGTTTGCTTATGATTGCTTTAGAAGGTTTATAATGATGTACTCAGATGTGGTTATGGGCGTTCCCAGGAGCAAAATTGAAGAAATTTTTGAAGAAAAGAAGAAAGAACATAATGTTAAATTGGATTCAGAACTTCCAGAGGAAGCCCTTGTTGAGGTCTGTGAAGAGTCCTTGAAAAAAATCAAGGAACTGGCAAAAAAGGAACTGCCAGAAAATCCAGAAAAACAGCTCTGGGGTGCAATTGAAGCAGTTTTTAAGTCCTGGAATAATGAAAGAGCAAAGGTTTACAGAAGGCAAAATAAAATCTCCGATGATTTGGGAACAGCAGTAAATGTCCAGACAATGGTTTTTGGAAATATGGGGGAGACCTCAGCCACAGGAGTTGCCTTTACAAGAAATCCAGCTACAGGAGAACCGGAGTTTTTTGGAGAATTTTTAACCAATGCCCAGGGAGAGGATGTGGTGGCAGGTATCAGAACTCCCCAGCCTATAAGTAAGTTAAAGGAAATTATGCCCGATGCTTACAATCAACTTTTGCAGATAAAAAAAACCTTAGAAAACAGATATAAAGATATGCAGGATATAGAGTTTACAATTCAGGAAGGGAAACTCTATATGCTTCAGACCAGAACTGGAAAGAGGACTGGATTTGCAGCCATAAGGATTGCAGTGGATATGGTGAAGGAGGGTTTGATTACAGAAAAAGATGCAATTTTACAAGTAGATCCCCATCTTTTAACCCATGTGCTGGCTTCCACCTTTGTTGAGGAAGAAATGAAAAAAGCTGAAAGAGAAGGAAAAATGCTGGCAAAGGGTTTAAATGCAGGTCCAGGGGCTGCCTCTGGAAAGATTGCCTTTACTGCCAAAAGGGCAGTGGAAATGGCAGAGAAAAAGGAAGATGTCATCCTTGTTAGACTGGAGACATCTCCAGAAGATGTGGCTGGTATGTATTCAGCCAGAGGAATTTTGACTGGAAGAGGGGGGATGACTTCCCATGCAGCAGTGGTCGCCAGGGGGATTGGAAAACCCTGTGTTGTGGGTTGTGGAACTCTTCATATAAATGAAGAGGAAGGTTTTATGGAAGTGGATGGAAAAATCTTCAGGGAAGGAGATTTTATTTCTATTGATGGTTTTACTGGGAAAGTCTATGAAGGCCTAATTCCCACTCAGGACTCTGAAATATTAAGGATAAAAATAAAAAAGGATTTAACTGAAAAGGAAGCAAAATTTTATCCATATTTTAAGAAGTTTATGGAATGGTGTAATAAATACAGAAAGCTGAAGATCAGAACCAATGCAGATACCCCATCAGATGCCTTAAATGCCAGAGTCCTTGGAGCAGAAGGGATAGGGCTTTGCAGGACGGAGCATATGTTTTTTGAAAAGGAAAGGATACCCGTGGTCAGGGAAATGATACTGGCTGGCACAAAAGAAGAGAGAGAAAAAGCCCTAGCCAAGATAGAGCCCTTACAACAAAAGGACTTTGAAGGAATTTTTGAAGTTATGAATGGTTTGCCTGTTACAATTCGCTTGCTGGATCCACCCCTTCATGAATTTCTGCCCCATGAAAGGGAACAGATTGAAGAACTGGCAAAAAATATGGGCATTTCCTTTGAAAAATTAAAGGCAAAAGTGGAAGAACTAAAAGAAGCCAATCCCATGATGGGGCACCGGGGAGTTCGACTTGTAATAACTTTTCCAGAAATTGCCCAGATGCAAGTGAGAGCAATTATAAGAGCTGCCTGCAGGATGAAGAAAAAAGGCATAAAGGTACTCCCAGAAATAATGATTCCTCTGGTGGGAATTGAAAAGGAGTTTGAAATTCTTGAAGAACTGACCAGAAAGACAGCAGAGGAAGTGATGAAGGAAGAAAAAGTTAAGGTAAACTACCTTGTAGGGACAATGATTGAACTTCCCAGGGCATGTGTTGTGGCAGATAAAATAGCAGAAAAGGCAGAATTTTTCTCTTTTGGAACCAATGATTTAACCCAAATGACTTTTGGAATCTCCAGGGATGACTATAATAAATTTGTAAACCATTATATTGAGCTGAAAATCCTGAAAGAGGATCTCTTTCAATCCCTGGATGCCAATGGAGTGGGCCAATTGGTTAAAATGGGAACAGAAAAGGGTAGGAAAACCAGAAAGGATTTAAAGGTTGGTGTCTGTGGAGAACATGGAGGAGACCCAAAATCCATTGCCTTTTTTAATAATGTAGGGTTTGACTATGTCTCCTGTTCCCCTTTTAGGGTTCCTGTTGCCATTGCTGCTGCTGCCTATGCAGTGGTTTCTGGTGGAAAAATGAAAGGTGGCGACTGATGGGTTTTTTTATAGTGCTGGGACTTGGAAGGTTTGGCTCCACTTTAAGTTTAAAACTTAAAGAAAAAGGGCACGAAATCCTTGCAGCAGATATGAATGAAAAGATTGTAAAATCTCTTGAAGGAGAATTACCCGATGCAGTTCAAGCTGATGTCAGAGAAAAGGATGCCCTTTTAAATTTGGGGGTAAAGGATGCTGATGCTGTAATTGTTGCCATTGGAGAATCCCTGGAAGCATCAATCCTTTGTACCTTAAATCTGATAAATATAGGGGTAAGAAAGATTTATGCCAAGGTTAAATCTGAAGAACACAGCCAGGTCTTAAAAGCCCTTGGAGTGGAGGAGTCCTGTCTTATCTTTCCGGAAAGGGATTCTGCCCATAAACTGGCTGATAGCTTGAGCACAAAGAATATTATGGATATTATTCCCTTAGAAGATGACTATAAAATAGCAATTTTTGGTCTTCCTAACTCCTTTATTGGTAGGTCCTTAAGACAGTTGGATTTGAGAAAAAAATATCAGGTTCAGGTTCTGGGGATTAAGGATACTTTACAAAATAGATGGAATATGGTTCCTTCCCCGGATGAAATTTTAAAAGACAGCGATGAACTTATGGTATTGGGAAGAGAAGAAAACATAAAAAGGTTTTCAAATATAAAATGATATACCTATTGACAAAAATTTTTATTTATGTTATTTTTTATATCTGCTCAAATTTTGGGCATAAATTTTTTTAAAATAGGAGGTTCATGTGGGTCAACTTGTTACTTATTTTAAAATGGGTGGTATTGTAATGTGGCCACTGTTGTTTTTTTCATTGGCAACCATTGTGGTTTTCATTGAAAGGTTGATAACCTACCATCGCTTGAAGGTTAATACCCGTAGCCTTCTTATGCAGATAAGGAAAGCTCTGCTGGAAGACAGAAATGCAGATCTTGCTGTCAGGGTTTGTGAAAAGCATAGAGGACCTGTGGCTGCAGTACTGAAGGCAGGTATTTTAAAGTATGGCAAACCCAAGGAAGAAATTGAGAAGACAATTGAAGCAGCAGCTGTTTATGAAATGGCCAGGATTGAAAAGAGGTTGATGTGGCTTGCCACTTCTGCAAATGTATCCCCCATGCTTGGCTTTTTGGGAACTGTTACTGGAATGATTAAATCCTTTGATGCCCTTGCAAAGGTAGGACTTTCAAACCCAGGACTTGTGGCTGCTGGTATTTCAGAAGCATTGATTACCACTGCTTTTGGTTTGTTTATTGCCATTCCCGCCCAAATTTTTTACAACTATTTTATGTCCAGAGTGAATAAGTTCGTCCATGACATAGAGGCTTCTGCAAATATATTGATGGAAACCTTTGATGAACTGCAACGTGGTGGAAATTAAAATAAGATATGAAAATTAGAAGAATTAACTTTGCCAGTGCTTATATCCCCACTGCTTCAATGGCAGATATTGTTTTTCTGCTGATTATATTTTTTATTTTAACCTTCAATACTGATGTGGATAGAGCATCCAGGGTAAGCCTTCCAAAATCTATGGAAAGAGAAGAAGTTCCTAAAAAGGCAGCTCTGGTTTCCATTGATAAAGATAGGGTAATTAGAATTTCCGATGGAGAAGAGACCTCCAAGGCAGTGGGAAGACCGGAAGATGTGCTATCTTTTGCAGCAAATATTGTTGCCACACAACCAGGAAAACCCATTGTGGTTAAAGCTGATAAAGATTTACCTTACAAGGTAGTAGATAATGTAATTGATCAGTTGAAGCAGGCAAGGGTTAGTATTATCTATTTGCTCACAGAACAGAGGACTGTGGATGCAAAATAAGGGGGATTTATGCAAAAAAGAAAGATAGATCCATCAATTTTTACAGGTTCCATTGCTGATATAACCTTCCTTTTGATTATATATTTTATGGTAACTGCCACTTTTTCAGCTACAAAGGGGCTGGATTTTGCTGTTCCAAAAGAAAAGCAGACGGATGTAGTTGAGACAGAGGAGGCCGTGGATGTTCATATATTACCAGGGGGTGTTTTTATAATTGACAAACAGCAAATGCCCCTGGATAGACTTCTGGATTACCTGAAACCAAAGCTGGAAAGAAACCCCAATAAACCTGTAATTATTAGATGCGATCCTGAAGCAGAATATAAATATCTGGTGGATGCCTTTGATGAACTCAGGCAAGCGCCAAAAAAAATCGGTATGGAAGTTAAAAACATTTCTATACCTACCCAGAGAGAAATGGAAGTAATAAATGCCACCATGGGTGGGGTCTTTTAGGAGAAAAATATGTCCCAAGTTCAAAGCAAATCCCAATCTCATCTATTTGATTATTTGTTAGAAGAAAAAGAGGAAAGAAGGAATTTTTACATTGCTCTATCCATTGGAATAATTTTTCACATTATTCTGGCTTTTATTCACTTTCCAAAGGCAAAATATACCCTTTCTGCATTGGAACAGGCATCCAAAAAGGTTATTGTAATAAAACCACCAAAATTCAAACCACCAGAACAGCAAAAACAGCAGGAAATAGTAAAACCTCAGGTTAAAAAAGTTGCAATTCCGGACCCCACTCCAGATGAACCAGAGCCCATAAGGGAACCAGAAATTGACATAAATGATCAGATAATTCCCGATGATTTTGTAATTGGAATACCCACAGATATACCCCCACCCCCCGAAGACGATAAACCTGTTATTGTAGGAGGCGATGTCCAGGCACCAGTGAGGCTTACTCCCATAAATCCTGTATATCCTGAAGCAGCAAGAAAGGCAAGGATAGAAGGAAATGTTATCCTTCAGCTTACCATTGACAAAAATGGAAATGTTATTGATGTAAAAGTATTAAGGGGGCTTGCTATGGGTTTGACAGAAGTAGCCATTGAAGAAGCAAAAAAGCAAAAGTTTAAGCCAGCTTACAGATTATCCACAGGCCTTCCTGTGGATTGTATTTATACCTTAACAGTTACATTCAAAATTCAATAAAGGATTATGTAAAGTAATGGCTTTTCAGGGTTCTATAAAAGAGATACCCTTACCAGACATAATACAACTTGTAAGTGTTTCAGGAAAGAGTGGTGTATTTATATTGGAAAGGGGTGAGGAGAGGGGGGAAATATATTTGAGGGATGGGCAGATTGTCCATGCTGTATACAATACCTTAACAGGGGAAGAAGCAATCTATGCTCTTACTATATGGTCAGAGGGGGATTTTCACTTTCAACCAGGAGTGGAAGCAGAACAGATAACCATTACAAAGAGCAATACAAATCTTTTAATGGAAGCTGCAAGGCGTCTGGACGAATGGAAGATACTTTCCAAAAAAATTCCTTCTATGGAAGCAATCCCCCAGTTAAATTATGAAAAAGACTGGAAAAAGGAAGTAATTTTAAGTCCTATGGAATGGACTTTAATTACCCAAACCGATGGGAAGAAAAATATAGAAGAACTGGCTGCTGCACTCTCCTGGTCAAAGTTTGATGTATGTAAAATTTTGTATGGGCTTATAACCCAGGGTTTGGTTTTTT
>JBBFMJ010000009.1:0-17350 GCA_037478515.1 Thermoanaerobaculia bacterium | reverse complement strand
ATGGTTTTTTGTGGTATCACTTTTGGAGAAGGGCAGAACCCTGAAAAATTTTCTATGGGTTTGGGGTTTTCTTACCTTGGAACCACGAGAAATACAGAAAACAGGAATTTTGGGCTGGATTTTAATTTTAAAAAACCCTTCTGTCTCTGGGCAATTGAAGGTGGGCTTTATTATATAAGGGTAGAAGAAAAGGATGTATTAAATTCTGAAAGATACAGGGCAAATTTAAAAGGGATTCGCTCTTTGACTTCAAAACTGGATTATTTTTTAATGCTGGATTGGGAAAGGGATAAATTTTCTGGTTTTGAAAATAGGTCAAGTATTTCCACAGGCATTGGTTATAAAATCTTATCTTCTGAAAAAGATTTTTTATCAGGTGAAGCAGGGATTTCATACATTAAGGAAGAATATGTTTCCTCTGAAAAAGAAGATTACCTTGCCGGGCTTTTTGGGATTAAATATATCCATAACTGGACTGAAAAATCAAAATTTCAACAAAAAATTGTCTATATCCCAAACTTTGAAGAAGGTTCAAAATGGAGAGGGGAGTCAGAGACCTCAGCACAGGCAAGCTTGACAGACAGGATGGCTTTAAAATTTTCCTTTCTTTTAAGGTATCAAAATGAGCCCCTGGAAGGATTTAAAAAGACAGACACCATCACTGCCCTTTCCCTGGTGCTTAATTTTTAATAATTTTTTTAAGATAGTTTATAAATTTTTTTTCAATTTCTTCCCATTTCCCAAAGGAATCCTCAAAAATTTCCTTTGAAAAACCACCCTTTTTCAATTTTTCCATAAATTTTGAAAAATTTTCTTCACCCCTTAAAAATTCCACAAATGCCCAGGTATGGGCATAAAATTTTTTAGATTCCTTTTCCTTTTTTTCCTCTTCTGGGTTCCAGAAAAAAAGGTAAGATAATACATTTTTTTCAATTTTTTCTCTCTTTAAAACCCTTCTGTATTCTTCCCATCTCTCTAATTTATCCTTTTTAAACTCCTTTTTATATAAAAATAAAAGGTTTTCAGCCAGCCCTTCCTTTAAAAAGAGAGGAAGATTTTTATTTTCAAAGAGTACATAATTTATTAAAAAGTGTGCTTCTTCATGCAAAAATACATCCCAAAGGGGTTCTTCCACTGGAACTATTGAAAATATAAGTTTTAAGGGTCCAATATACAAGCCATCAGCCCACTGCGGAAATCCTTCACCTTTTAAAAATTTTGAAAGGGTTTTACTATTGGGAAAAAAGAAGATTTCCTGTTCAAAATTTGGACTTTCATTTAAATAATTTGCATAAATTTTTTTAAAAAAATAGATAAAACTCAGGGTTTCCAGATGTATATATTTAATTTCTTTTAAAAATAAAGGATAGTAATATGAAATTCCATCTGAAAAAAAACTACCAAGCCCATAGGGTTTTATGGACTCCTTTGCCTTCTGGCTTAAAATTTTTTCATATTCTTCCTTTTCTTTTATATTTCCCGAAAGGGTTTTTAATAAATTTATTTTTTCTTTTTCCTTTACGCCAACATAATGGATTTCAGGGGGAGGGTAGTAAAGGACCCAGCTGAAACTATAAATAAAGGTGCAGGCAACGGGGTTTCCGTCCTTTTTCATAGGTTTTACTTTCCTTCCCAGCAGTTGTTCTTTAAAAAAATTAAAGAAATAATCAATCCTTTCCTTTTCTATATTTTCTGATTCCAGATATTGAAAATCCAGCACATTTCCTTTTTCATCTATCTCCATTTTCACTTTTAAAGTTGCCACGACCCTTCTTTCTATATCTAATTTTAGTTGAGATTCTGGATATTTTATATCTTCAATGATGGGTTCTTCTATTTTAAATAATAAAAAGAAAAGAAATAAGTAAGCCATTATGGTATTATAATAAAATAATAAATTTATTTAAAGGAGAATTTATGGATAATTTAAGGGATTATATTGTGGAACTTACAAAAAGAATGGTAAGGGAAAGGACTGTAAATTATAATCCAGCCGATTTCCCAGAAGGCTCTGGACCTGATGGTATGAAATCCCCAGGGGAAGAGTATAAGGTGGTAAATATTTTAAAAGAAGAACTTCAAAAGGCAAAAATTCCCTATAAAATTTATGCAAAGGATGAAAAAAGACCCAATATTATGGCTTATGTGGGGAAAAATTTGCCTGGATATAAGAAATTACTGGTGGTTTTACATACAGACACTGTCCCTTCAGGTGTGAGGGAGGACTGGTCCTTTGACCCCTTTGAACCCTTTGAAAAAAACGGTAAATTATTTGGGAGAGGGGTGCTGGATAACAAAGGACCCCTTGCTTCTTCTTTTGCCACTCTTTTGAAATTAAAAGAAAGAGAAAATGAAATTAAAGGGCAGTTTATATTTGGTGCCTTTGCAGATGAAGAGGTGGAAGCAGGTTATGGCTTTGACTGGGTCCTGGACCAGAACTTGATTGAATGTACCGATGCCCTGATTCCAGACATTGCTGGATCTATGAAGACCATAAACATTGCTGAAAAAGGAAGGGTTCTTTTTAGAGTAAAATTTAAAGGTTTATCTGCCCATGCTATGGACCCATCTAAGGGTGTCTCTGCCATTTATTGTGCTTCAAATTTCTTAAATAAACTCCAATATTTTAATTTTTCATACAAGGAACACCCCGTTTTAACACCTCCCACTTTCAACCCTGGACTTATAAAGGGAGGGGAAGCGCCAAATGCAGTCCCTGCTTATTGTGAAGTGGCAGTGGATGTAAGATACCTTCCAGGTATGGATCTGGAAGTGATGAAAGGGGAGTTGGAAGGGGTTATAAAGGATACCATCCTTCCAGGTGCCAGTTACACCATTGAAATGGAAGGGAACCTGCCACCCTCAGAGGTAAAGGCAGACAGTCCTATGGTTAAAATTATAAAGGAGTTTGTCCCTGATGCAGAAATTGTGGGGTCTGGTGGGATAACCTTTGCAAAGTTTCTGGTTTTGAAAGGGATAGAAGCAGTGGGATGGGCACCAGGGGATGAAGCAACCTACCACAAGCCCGATGAAGAAATTTCCGTCGATGAACTCTGCACCTTTTCAGAGTATCTGGAAAAATTATCCTTAAAGGTCTGTAATATGGAGAGTTAATATGCCTGTCTATGATTTCAAATGTAAGGACTGCGGGGAAAAATTTGAATTTTTAACTTTTAGTATAAATGAAAAGGCATATTGTATAAAATGTAAGAGTGAAAACCTTGAAAAACTTCCTTCCAGGTTTGGCTTTTCTTCTGGTGGAAGTTTTGTATCCTCGAGTTCGGCAGGGGACTCCTGCTCCTGCTGTTCTTCTTCAAACTGTTCCAGCTGCAAATCAAAATAGGAGGTTTTTATGGAATATGGACATTTCAGAGATGTGCCTTTGGAAAAAGTTGAAAATGCCGAAGGTGCTTCTATTCAATGGCTTATAAAAAAGGAAGATGGGGCTCCAAATTTTGCCCTAAGAAGGATTATTTTAAAAGAGGGAGGTTGCTCCCCACACCATAGCCATAACTATGAACACGAAATCTATGTTTTATCTGGCAAAGGAAAGGCATTTATAGAAGAAAAGGAATATCCTTTGGAAGAGGGAAGTTTTATTTTGATAAAGCCAAATTTAAAACATCAGATAAAAAACACTGGAAATAGGGAATTTGTTTTTCTTTGTATTGTGCCATTATAAATTGTGGCTAAAAAACTTAAATTTATTGGATAATTGCAATAATTTGGAATTATTTTAAAAGTTTTATATTAATATTTTTTTAGGGGAAATATATGAAAAAATGCTTAATTTTTATTTGCTTAATTTTTTTATCCTTCCTAATTACCTCTATTATTTTTTGCAACAATTCTCTTTCAGGAACGGTAACTGGTTTTGGATTTAACCAATTTGGCCAGCTTGGGAATGGAAAAAATGATAACACCTACATTCCTGTTAATACATTAAATATTTCTAATATTCTTAAGGTTTCAGCTGGAGGAGAACATTCCCTTGCATTAAAAAACGATGGTACCGTCTGGGCATGGGGTCACAATGATTCAGGCCAGCTTGGGGATGGGAGTTTTAATGATTCCAATGTGCCCGTGCAAGTAAAAAATTTATTTAATATCATAGATATATGTGCAGGGTACAAACATTCACTTGCTATTGATAAATATGGAATAATCTGGGCGTGGGGTAATAATGTTTACGGTCAGCTTGGAAATGGAAAAAACACAAATTCAAATATTGCAGTTAAAGTTTTAACTGATAAAAAAATGGTATTAATTTCTGCTGGAGATTATCACTCTCTGGCTATGGATGAGGATGGGACTGTCTGGGCTTGGGGGTCCAATTCATGTGGTCAATTAGGTAATGGAACGACATCATCTTCAAATGTTCCAAGTATGGTTTTAAAACTTAAAGATGTCCTTTTAATTAAAGCAGGAAGTCTTTTTTCTGCAGCTTTAAAAAAAGACAATACTGTTTGGACTTGGGGAGATAATTTGTATGGTCAGCTTGGGAATGGCACTCAAATTAGCTCAAAAATTCCAATCCAAGTAACTAATCTGGAAGATATTCAATTTATTGACGCAGGTGGAGCAACTGCTTTTGCTATTGATAAAAATGGTAATGCCTATGGCTGGGGATATTGCATATGGGGGGAAACTTCGAATATGTTTTCTACAAAACCTGTTTTGTATTTTAATAATAGTGCTATTTCTGTATCTTGCGGAGGCGGACATTTCATTATTATGGATAGATACGGAGATTTATGGGGAATGGGATGGAACGAATTTGGTCAATTAGCTTTTCAAGATCCCAATGATTTTTACTATTACTTTAAGAGAATGAATAATTTTGGAAAAATAATTGGTTATTCTGCTGGATCATCTCACACACTTTTGATAACTGAAACAGAGAAATCATATTCTATTCCCATTGTCGTTCATTCACCAGGAGCACAGGGGACATTCTGGAAAACTGACTTATTTATTCAAAATCCCTCTGAAAATGAAATGCTTTTGACCTTTAAATTACTAAAAGCTAATACTGAAAACTCTCAGCCACCTTCAGCTTCCCTTTCTATATCTGCAAATAGTAGCATAACTATTAAAGATGTATTAAACAATGATCATTTTCCAGAATTTAAAGGCTATACAATGGCAGGTTTGATTATAGACTTTGATTCAGAGATAAAGCCATATATTGCAGCCAGAATTTACAATGATAAAGGCGAAGAAGGGACCTATGGTCAATTTGTGCCATCGATGCCTGTTTTAAATTTATTAAAGGGACCTTTTGGAGATGTCCCTTCATATCTTTTTGGGATGGTTAAAAATGCTAAATACAGATCTAATATGGGTATTGCAAACATAAGCTCTGAGCCCAATGAAATAAAAATATCCATGTTTGATTCGGAAGGTGTTCAGGTTGGCGCAATTCATACTTTATATTTGCTGCCTTATAATATAACACAGATAAATAATGTGGCATCTGTTTTAGGAATTTCAGAAGATATTGATTGCTTTACTCTAAAAATAGAATCCATATCTGGTAAAAATTTTATTGTCTGGGGCTCCATAGTTGATAACATAACAGGTGATGCTTCCTTTATAAATGACCAAGTCCAGCCCAGTGATGAAACATTGATTATGGGGGTAGCACATGCTTCAGGAGCAGTAAGGACAAACTGGAGAACAGATTTAAATATTTTTAATCCAGCATCCAAAGAGCTCTATTTAAAGCTTAATTATTACAGGTATGGATATGAAGATTTTCTTTCCTTTAAAAGATTGGGACCTATCCCACCTGGAGGCAGTATAGTTATAGAGGATATTCTTTCAAAATTTAATGAACTTTTAGAAAATGAATCTGGATTCTTAATTGTCACTATAGATCCTTCTTCCAAAAATGATAAATATCCTATAATTTCAGCCAGAACTTATAATGATTTGTTAGAAGAAGGTACTTATGGGCAGTTTATTTCAGGAATTGATTTTAAAAATTCTGGTGCAAGAAAAGATCAGAAACTTATTTTTGCTGGAATTACAATAAATTCAAATTTCAGAGCTAACCTTGGAATTATAAATGCTGAAAGTAAAAATAACAATATTTCAATTTTCCTTTATGCAAAAGATGGAAGACAGATTTCCCAATTTGAACAAATCTTACCAGCAAATAAAGGTATACAAATAAATTATAATGAGTTAAAGGATAGATTGGGGATTGCATCTTTTGAAGATTGTACAATTATCTTGCAAGGAACTGGAAAAATATTAGGGTATGTTTCAATGGTAGACAATAAAACATCAGATCCAATTTTTATCCTACCAGCTGTAAGATAACTGCGGAACATTATTTTTTTATTATGTTAAAATATTAAATTAAGAAGATAAATTTAAAGGAGTTTTTTATGCTGCTTGTGGAATTTTCAATGACACCGCTGGATAAAGGAGAGTCCGTGAGCCAGTATGTGGCAAGGTCCATTGACATAATTGACAGATCAGGGTTACCTTATAAATTAGGACCTATGGGAACCTGCATGGAAGGGGAGTGGGAGGAGGTCTTTGGGGTTATTAAAAAGTGTTTTGAGAAGATGTCAGAGGACTCTAACAGGATTTCCATTTATATTAAGGTGGATTACAGAAAGGGAAAGAAGGGGCGGCTGGAAAGCAAAATTAAGTCCGTGGAAGAAAAACTTCAAAGAGAGGTCAAAAAATGAAGGGTCTTGTTTTGATTAAGGATTTGAAAAATTACATTGGAAAAGAAGTTAAAATTGGTTGCTGGGTCACACACCACAGGTCCTCTGGAAAAATTCAGTTTTTAAATTTAAGGGATGGGACTGGATACCTTCAAGCAGTAGTAAGTAAAAATGAGGTCTCTGAGGAGATATGGAAACTGGTGGAAGAGATAACCCAGGAAAGCTCTCTTTATGTTATGGGAATTGTCCAGGAAGATAAAAGGTCCCCTGGTGGAGTGGAACTCCATTTAAAGGATATAGAAGTTATTCAAATTTCCCCTGATTTTCCAATCCAGCCCAAGGAACATGGAACAGAATTTTTAATGGATAACAGACATTTATGGCTCAGGTCAAAAAGACAGGTGGCAATTTTAAAGATAAGAAATGAAATTATTAAAGCCATAAGGGATTTTTACTATGAAAGGGATTTTATCCTTATCGATAGCCCTATTTTAACTCCTACTTCCTGTGAAGGCACTTCCACCCTTTTTGAAGTTAAATACTTTGATGAGTTTGCATACCTTACCCAATCAGGACAGTTATACCTTGAACCTGCTTGTGTTGCCTTTGGCAAAGTATATTGTTTTGGTCCCACTTTCAGGGCAGAAAAATCCAAGACAAGAAGACATCTGACCGAATTCTGGATGGTGGAACCAGAGGTTGCCTTTGCTGACCTGGAGGATATCATTCAGCTGGCTGAAGAGTTTGTGGAATACATTGTCCAGAGGGTTCTGGAAAGGAGAAAGGAAGAACTTAAAATCATTGAAAGGGATACCAGTATCCTTGAAAAGGTTAAAAAGCCCTTTATCAGGATGACCTATGATGAAGCAGCAAAATTTCTTTTGAAAGAGGAAAATCAAAAGAAAATGAAAGAAAATAATGCCCCTCCCTTTGTCTATGGAAACGATTTTGGTGGTTTTGATGAAACCCTTCTCACTGAAAATCTGGAAAAGCCCTTATGTGTTACCCATTACCCAGTAAATATAAAGGCATTTTATATGCAACCCGATGAGAAGGACCCATCCAAGGCAAAATGTGTGGATATTCTGGCACCTGAAGGTTACGGGGAAATAATTGGGGGCTCCCAGAGAATCCACGACCACGACCTTTTACTTCAAAGGATAAAGGAAAATAATCTTCCTGTGGAACCCCTCCAGTGGTATCTGGATATAAGAAAATATGGAACTGTTCCCCATTCTGGCTTTGGGCTTGGAATAGAAAGGACTGTTGCCTGGATTTGCAACCTTCCCCATGTAAGGGAAACAATTCCCTATCCCAGGATGCTAAATCGTTTAAAGCCATGAAAATTTACCTTGTCCAGCATGGAGAGGCAAAAAGTGAGCAGGAAGACCCTGAAAGGGGGCTTACTGAAAAGGGGATTGAGGATTTGCATAAAATTGGAAAATTCCTTCAAAAAATGGATATGAAATTAGACAAAATTTATCACAGTGGAAAAAAAAGGGCAGAGCAAACAGCTGAAATTTTAAAAAATTATTTAAAAATTGAAGGGAATATTCAAAAAATTGAAGGGATTTCCCCAATGGATGAACCAGAAATCCTTTATGAAAGGATAAAAGATTTTGATGAAAATATTATGATTGTAGGACACCTTCCACACCTTTCCAAGTTTTCATCTCTTCTTCTTTCAGGGGATAAAAATAAAAATATAATAAATTTTAAAATGGGTTCAGTTTTATGCCTTTCAAAATCACAAGAGGGCTTTAAAATTGACCTGTTTTTAATTCCAGAAATTTCATAATTTACTGTTCTGCTTGACAATTTTGCTTTTTTAGGTAAACTATTAGGAAATTAATTTAAAAGGGGGTAATTTATGGAAACAAAGGGTTTTAATCCTTTTAAAATGGCACAGCAACAATTTGACTCTGTTGCTGAAAAACTAGGTCTGGACGAAGGCACCAGGCAGCTTTTGAGAACTCCTATGAGGGAGTATGCCTTTACAATTCCCATCAGAATGGACGATGGAACTGTTAAAGTTTTTCAGGGCTTCAGGGTACAGCACAATGATGCCAGGGGTCCCTGCAAGGGTGGTATAAGATTTCACCCTCAGGAAACCCTGGATACAGTAAGAGCCCTTGCCACCTGGATGACCTGGAAATGTGCTGTTGTAGATATTCCTTTGGGTGGGGGAAAAGGGGGAGTTATATGTGACCCGCACCAGCTTTCTATGAGGGAACAGGAGATGATTTGTAGGGGATGGGTAAGACAGGTTGCAAGAAATATCGGTCCCTTCCAGGATGTCCCAGCCCCAGATGTAATGACTTCCGGACAGCATATGATATGGATTTTAGATGAGTATGAAAAGATTACTGGCGGTCATTTCCCTGGTCTTATCACTGGAAAACCAGTGGGACTGGGTGGCTCTCAGGGAAGGACAGAAGCCACTGGATATGGAGTGGTTTATGTTTTAAGGGAAGCCCTTAAATGCCTTGGAATTGATATTAAACAAACATCTGCATCTTTTCAAGGTTTTGGAAATGTAGCCCAGTATGCTGTGGAACTTTATCAAAAATATGGCGGTAAAGCAGTTTGTGTCTCTTGCTGGGACAATGAAGACAAGACATCCTATTCCTTTATCAGGGAAAGTGGAATAAATCTGGAAGAATTAAGGTCCATTACAGATAAATTTGGAACAATTAATAAGAAAAAGGCAAAGGAATTAGGTTATGAGGTAGCAGATGGAGAAAAATGGCTCACCCTTGATGTGGATATTTTAGTTCCAGCAGCCCTGGAAAATCAAATAAATGCTTCAAATGTGGAAAAGATTTCTAAAAAGGTAAAAGTTGTAGCAGAAGGTGCCAATGGTCCCACAACACCGGAGGCCGATGAGGTTTTGAAAAAGAGGGACATTATGGACCTTCCTGACTTCCTTGCCAATGCAGGCGGGGTCACCTGTTCATATTTTGAACAGGTTCAAAGCAATATGAATTTTTACTGGACAAGGGAAGAGGTTCTTTCAAAATTAGACAATATTATGACCAATGCTTTTTATGGTGTTTATGAACTGGCAAAGAGTAAGAACCTCTATATGAGAGATGCTGCCTATATGATTGCTATTTCAAGGGTAGCAGATGCTTGTAAAATAAGGGGGCTGGTGTAAAGAAAGGAGTATATGAACAGGATTTTAAAAAAGGAAGTTTTTTCTCCGGTTACTTTTTTATGGGAAGTAGAAGCCCCGGATGTGGCAAAGGCAGCCCTTCCGGGGCACTTTGTCATAGTAAGGCATAAGGATAAAGGGGAAAGAATACCCTTAACCATTGCCGACTTTGACAGAGAAAAGGGGACAATTACCCTGGTAATCCAGGCACTTGGAAAGACCACAAAGGAAATGATGGCTTTAAAGGAAGGGGACTTTCTTCTTAATCTGGCAGGACCTCTTGGAATCCCTTCACACATTGAAAAGGTAGGAACTGTGGTAATGGTGGGTGGTGGTCTTGGAGTTGCCCCTGTCTTTCCACAGCTGAGGGCTTTTAAAGAAAAAGGAAACTATACCATTTCCATAATTGGATTTCGTTCCAAGGACTTGATTTTCTGGGAAGAAAAATTCAGGAATTTTAGTGATGAACTCATTGTTACCACTGATGATGGAAGCTATGGAAGGAAAGGGCTTGTTTCAGAGCCTCTTAAAGAAATTTTACAGGAAAGGAAAGTGGATCTGGTGGTGGCAATTGGCCCTGCTATAATGATGAAGGTTTGCTCTGAAGTTACAAAGCCCTTTGGAGTTAAAACCATTGTTTCTTTAAATACCATTATGGTGGATGGGACCGGAATGTGTGGTTCCTGCAGGGTGACAGTAGGAGGACAGACAAAATTTGCCTGTGTGGATGGACCTGACTTTGACGGACATTTAATTGACTGGAATGAACTTATGCGAAGGCAGAGAAGGTTTGAAAGGGAAGAAAAGGTAGTTTTAAAAGAATATGAGGAAAAATGTAAATTAGAAGAAAAAGGAGTAAAGATTTAAAAATGGCTGAAGAAAAAAAGAAAAAAACCATAAGGGATATACCACCAAAGAAAACCCCCATACCTGAACAAAAACCAGAAGAAAGGATTAGAAATTTTAAAGAAGTTGCCCTGGGATATACAGAAGAGCAGGCACTTCTGGAAGCAGAAAGGTGTATCCAGTGTAAAAATCCCCTCTGTATTAAGGGATGCCCTGTGGCAATAAATATACCCGCCTTTATTAAAGCCATTACAGAAAGGGATTACAAAAAGGCATACGAGATTATAATTGATGCAGACCTTTTACCCTGTGTAACTGGAAGGGTCTGCCCGCAGGAAACACAGTGTGAGGCGGAATGTATTGTGGGGAAAAAACTGGAGCCAGTTGGTATTGGCCGCCTTGAAAGGTTTGTAGGGGACTGGGCACTGGAAAATAAGGTATATCAGGTTCCAAAGGTTTCAAAGAAAGATATAAAAGTTGCAGTGATTGGTTCGGGCCCTGGAGGGCTTACCTGTGCCTATGACCTGGCAAAGGAAGGGCTTCAGGTTACAATTTTTGAAGCACTCCATATGCCAGGGGGTGTTTTAAAATATGGAATTCCTGAATTCCGTCTGCCCAATTATATTGTGGATGCAGAGATTGAACATTTAAGAGAAATGGGAGTGGAAATTTTAGTGGATAAGATAGTGGGAAGAGTTTTTACAATTCCTCAATTGATGAATGAACATGGATATAAAGCCGTCTTCATTGCCACGGGTGCTGGGATGCCAAAGTTTATGGGTATTCCTGGTGAAGGTTTAAACGGGGTAATGTCTGCCAATGAGTTTTTGACAAGGGTAAATTTAATGTATGGTTTTGAATTCCCTTATTCGGATACCCCCGTGGGAATGGGCAAAAAGGTTGCCACTATTGGGGCTGGAAATACTGCAATGGATGCCTCAAGGGTTGCCCTTCGCCTTGGGGCTGAAAAGAGTATGATTGTCTATAGAAGAACTGAAAAGGAAAGCCCAGCCAGGGCAGAGGAGTTGCACCATGCCATAGAAGAAGGGGTTGAATTCCACTGGCTTACAAATCCAGTTGAAATAATTGGAGATGAAGAAGGGTGGGTAAAGGGTATGAAATGCATAAAAATGGAATTGGGTGAGCCAGATGAATCAGGAAGAAGAAGCCCTGTCCCAATCCCTGGTTCCGAATTTTTTATGGAAGTGGATACAGTAATTTATGCTTTAGGCACAAAGGCAAATCCCATAATTGCCCAGACCACTCCTGGCTTGAAGACAAATAAATGGGGTTATATTGAAGTGGACCCTGAAACCCAGATGACTTCTATACCCGGGGTTTTTGCAGGTGGAGATATTGTAACGGGTTCAGCAACGGTAATTCTGGCAATGGGAGCTGGAAGAAAGGCAGCCCAGGGGATTTTAAAATATTTAGGGCTTAAATAGATGGCAAAATACCCCGCAGCCAGGATTTTTGTTGCCCTTGTTGGGATTGGATTTTTAGTATTTTTTGCCTTAATTATAGTTCTTCTTTTGACCCACGGCTGCTCTATTGTAAAATTTCAGCCCGTAGAATAGAACACTATATCGTGAAACGTGAAACGTGAAGGGTGAAAGGTGAGGGTGAAAAAATTTTGACTCTTTTTTCCTTGTCCATTATTTATTATCCATAGAGATTGCTGTCCATAAAATATGAAAATTTTTTAAAAGATGTGCCAGGGAAATTTTACTCATAACTTTATATTTTAATATTTTTTAAAACCATTTATAGAGTTTTCAATTTTTTAGATATTTATTTTTTAAATCCCTCTTTATCTCCCTTTTAAAAAAGGGAGATTTTATCAAAAAAATACAATACGAATCGTCTCCCTTTGAAAAAAGGGAATAAGGGGGGTTTTTTAAATAAAATTCCTATGTTTTTATCTTTTCAAAAAAGAAAATAAAAAGAATTGAACGCAGGCATAAAGACCTGCGCCTACCATTTTTATGGTCAATTGTCTATGTTCTAATTTTAATTTTATTAACTTTTAAGCGGAAGCAAATCCCTTCAACTATAGAATCCAATTTCTGCAAATATTAAATTTTAAAACCTGAATCTGGAGGGGGTCCTATCTCTTTCTTTCTTCCCCCCATAAAAGTTTGTGGAGGGGAAGGTTTAGAAAGACAGGGAGTTTATATTTAAGGATTAAATTGGCAAGGACTATTGGTGAAAAATAGGGGTAAGCAGGGGAGAAATAGACATTGCAAATCTCTGGAAGTTTTAGTTTTTCCACCTTTTCCTTTGCCCAGAAGAAATCATCCCTGTCTATTATCACAAATTTTAATGCATCCCATCTCTTTAAAAAATTTAAATTTTCCAGATTAAATTCTGGTGCCTGGCTTCCAGGCGTCTTGAAATCCAGTATTTTTATAACATTTTCAGGAACCTCAGCAATGCTTTCATAACCTGAGGTCTCCAGAAGGACTTTAAATTTTAATTTTAAAAGTTCTTTAAGGAGCAGGGGAGTCCCCTCTTGTGAAAGGGGCTCCCCGCCTGTAACCTCTATTAAATTTATCCCTGAATCCTTTGCTTCTTTAAGGAGTTCTTTTAAATCCTTTTCCTCTCCCTCCAGTTTTGCATATTTTGTATCGCAATAAATACAGTTATGGGGACATCCAGATAATCTAATAAAAAAACAGGGAAAACCCGAAAAGGGACCTTCCCCCTGAAGGGATATGAAGGTTTCAGTTACTAAAAATTTAATTGGTGCTGACTTCTTTTGCAAAGTATTCTGGATTTAAAGGTTCCCCGGTTGCCTTTACAATGAGCTCATCCCATCTGTAAAGTTTTCCAGGATAGAAAATTTTCTCTTTTAGATAATTTCCCAGTTCTGGATTTGTCTTAAAGGAAATCATAAAGGGTTTTTCCACATCCACCTTCTTTGCCATATTGTAAAAAAGCTGGGATGCCATAAGGTTTCCAAGCATATAATTATGGTAATAAACAGGGGAAGAAACCAGATGTATTTTTGCTGCCCAGTCGGGTTTATCCCTTCCTTCCACTCTCTTTACCTTTTGATATTTTTCCACCAGGTCCCACCATAAGGTATTTAAATCCTGGTCAGGGTTTTCATAGAGTGCCTTTTCAAAATGAACCATAACCTCACTCCACATACAGAAAATTAAAAGCCCCATCTTTCTTTCCATTTCCAGGGTTGGTCTCCATTTTTCAACCACTTCCACAGGCATATCTGCAAATTCAATGAGCCACAAGGGATTTGTGGGAAGGGCACCAAAGAGTTCAGCAATGGCTTCTGTGGTAAAAATGTGTGCTTCTTCCCTTAAAAGCCAGGGGAGGTTCCTGTCTATATTCATAGAATATACCCCGTGTCCCAGTTCATGCATTAATGTCTCAAGCCAGTATCTGTTATTTCTTATGGAACACATAGTCCTTACATCTCCTTCCCTGTCAATGTCTATACAATAGGCATGCTGGTACTTTCCTTCCCTTTCGTAAAGATCGGATCTTTGGAGCATTTCAGAAACTGGGAGCCCTATATGGTTGTAGAAATTTTCCACTATTTTTTTCACATCTTTATCCTTTAAATAATCATCCATATTTACATCACCCACTGCCTGTACTTCCTGAAAGAAAAAGTCCTGATAGTGATAGGGCCTTAAATCTTCTTTTTTTATCTTATACTTTTTCGCAAAATTTTCGTCTATATAGTCCTTTATTTTTATAAAATGGGGCTCTGCCACTTCTGCAAGTTTGTCAAATATATTTAAAATTTCTTCCACTTTTTGCTCACTTAAATAAAGTTCCATTTCATAATAATTTGAAAACCCCAAAGACCTTGCTGCTTCATTTCTTAACTTTACCAATTCAATTAAATCTTTAGAGACAACCTCTCCAACCTGTTTTGATGCTTCCCAGGCATTTTTTCTTCTTTGTAAATTTTTTTCTTCCTTTAAAATTTCAGAAAGGGTGTTATCAGGAACCCTTTTCCCTTCAAATTCTGCTCTGTAAGTGTTGAATTTTCCTTCTATTTCCGATGAAAGTTTTACTATCCTTTCCAGCATCTTTTCATCAATTTGATTTCCAAAATACGAAAGGTATAGAAGCTGGAGCTGTCTTTTTATGTAAGGATCTTTTATGTCCTTGCTTTCCATTAAATTTTTTACCATTTCAAACTCATCTTTTCTTGTGTAAATTTTCCTTAGTTTAAGTTCCAGTTCTGCCTGTTTTTTATAAAGTTCTTCTGTCCCTTTTGCAGTGGCTTCCCAGTAGGTTAGGTTTAATTCCTTTGCAATAGGTGCAACTTCGTCAGTGTGCTTTTGAATAAATAACCTTGCCTTTTTTTCCTTACTCTGACAGGCAATCAAGAAAAAGGTTAATAGAAACAAAACTTTAAGTATTCTCATATAGTACCTCCTTTATAAGTTTTTTTATTTTACCAGAAAAAATTGTGCTTGACAAAGTTATTTTAATTTTGCTAAATTAAGGTTGGAGGTTTAAAATGGAAGTAGCTCTAATTTTAAAAGGAATAATATTTGATACCATAGCCAATTCTCCGGTGGTTATTTTAAAAGACCCCAATGCAGATAGGTATCTGCCTATCTGGATTGGAATTTTTGAAGCCCAGGCAATTGCCCTAAAACTGGATAACATAGTCACCCCAAGGCCCATGACCCATGACCTTTTAAACAATCTCCTCAAAGATCTTTCCATTAATGTAGAAAAAGTTGTAATATGTGATATAAAGGATAATACCTACTATGCTCAGATACATCTTGTAAAAGATGATAAAAAATATATTATTGATTCCAGACCCTCTGATGCCATAGCCCTTGCTGTAAGGTGTGATTGTAAAATTTATGCCAATGATGAAATTATGGAAAAGGCAAAGTTTTTTGATATGTCTTCAGAAGGAGAGGAACTGGAACAGCTAAAAAAGTGGCTTGAAGAGCTGGATCCAGAAGTCCTCGGAAAGTACAAAATGTAAATATGATTATTGTAATTGCAAACCAAAAGGGTGGGGTAGGGAAGACAACAACTGCCATAAACCTTGCAGCTGCCCTAGCAAATAAAAATTTAAGTACTCTTCTGGTGGATATGGACCCTCAGGCAAATTCCACCATTTCCTTTTCAAATAATGAAAAGGTAAAAAAGTCCCTATTTGATTGTTTGATACCCAATGGATGCCCCATAGAAGAAATAATTCTTCCCACAGGGCTGATGAACCTTCATCTGGCGCCATCCAGCATTTCCCTGGCAAAATTTGAGACAATGATGGCAGGGGAGCTGGATGCCCATTTTAGATTAAAAGATGTACTATCACCATTAATTGATAAATACCAGTATATAATAATTGACACACCTCCTTCTCTGAGTTTGCTTACAATAAATGCTATGGTTGCAGCAACACATATTTTAATTCCAATTCAGTCCTCTTATTTTGCCTTGGAAGGGACTGACGATTTGCTTGAAACCATTGATAAGATAAAGAAAAGAGTTAATCCTAATTTACAGATAATTGGAGTACTTTTAACTATATTTGATGGAAGAACCCTTCTTTCAAGGGATATTCAGAAGCAGATTAAAAATGTTTTTGGGAATAAATTATTTAAAACAATTATACATAAAAATGTAAGATTAGAAGAAGCCCCTGCCTACAAGGAACCAATCTTTTCCTTTGCCCCTTCATCAAGGGGAGCCATAGAATATTATCAATTAATGGAAGAGGTGTTGAGCCGTGTCTAAAAAAAGAGGACTTCCAGAGGAGAAAAAAATGAGACATTCAAAGCATTTCATTGACATTTTATTTGAAAGGGATGATACACCAATTGGAAGAAATATCCCCATTGAAGCCATTGAAACAAACCCAGACCAGCCAAGAAAGGAACTTGGGGATATGGAAAGTTTAATAGAATCAGTAAAGCAGAATGGTATCCTTGAGCCGCTTATTGTCACACAGATAAAGGATGGAAAATATAAGATCATTGCAGGAGAAAGGAGATATCATGCTGCCGTTGCCTGTGGATTCAACAGTGTTCCTTGCATAGAAATTTCCCTTGAAAATGAGGCACAGGCACTGGAAATCGCTCTTGTAGAAAACCTACAAAGAAAGGATCTTGATCCTTTTGAAGAGGCAGAGGGTTATTTTTTGCTTCAAGAAAAATATGGATATACACATGAACAAATTGCTGAAAAAATAGGAAAAAAGCGATCTACCATATCAGAAGTTATTTTACTTGCAAAACTCCCAGAAGAAATAAAAAACCTATGTCGGCATGCCGACATAAAGGCAAAATCTCTTTTAATTGAAATTGCAAAGGCAGGAAATTTAAAAGAAATGAGAGAGATGGTTGATTTAATCGCTGCAGGAAAGGGTAGGGAAGAGATTAGAAAATTGAGAAAGGAAAAGGAAAAAATAAAACCATAAATATAAAAAAACAAATAACCCAGCCCCAAGGAGATGATAACTCCAGAGATGTAAAAAATTTCCTTTGAAAAACTTTTAAAAAAAGGGGTTCTCTTTTCTAAATCTTCCTTTATTTCCCTTAAAGAAAAAATTAAAATTATGCTTCCAAAAATTGCACAGAGCCAGGAAAAACAGAGCCCGCATATCCAGATTACCCAACAGAACTCCTGCAAAGACCATTTTTCTATCAGAGCAAAAATACAG
>JBBFMJ010000008.1:0-17569 GCA_037478515.1 Thermoanaerobaculia bacterium | reverse complement strand
GTATGGTGGAAATATTGAAAAAGGAGGGGTCCATAACCTTGAGGGGTTTTGGGATATTCAAGGTTGTGGAAAGAAAAGAAAGAAAAATAATCAATCCCAAGACAAAAAAGGTAATAAAAACTCTCCCTAAAAAGGTAATTATTTTCAAACCCTATAAAAAATTAAAAAACCTTGTAAAATAAAATGGAAAACCTCTTTAACCCCTGGAGGATGGCTTATCTTAAAAAGAAACAACCAGAGGGTTGCATCTTTTGTAATGCCTGGGAAAAAAGAGAGGGGCTTGCTACCCTCTGTTTTTATAAAGGAAAAAATACCCTTATTATGCTAAATCGCTTCCCCTATACTAATGGACACCTTATGGTGGTTCCTAAAAATCACACAGGAAAGCTGGAAGAAATCGGGGAAGAAAATTTAAATGAATTGATGGAAACCATAATAAAAGCCAAGGTTCTTTTGAGGAAAGTTTACAGGCCCCATGGCTTTAATATTGGACTTAATGAAGGTACCTGTGCAGGTGCAGGATTCAAAGACCACATCCATTTTCATATAGTTCCTCGCTGGGAAGGGGATACCAATTTTATGACCACAATTTCCAATACCAGAATGATTCCTCAGGACTTAAAAGAAACCTTTAAAATTTTAAAAAACACCTTAAAGGAGTTGAAATGAAAAAATTTAAAATATTCTTTTTAACCTGGCTTTTTCCAGGACTGGGACACTGGGTTTTAAAATCAAAAAGAAGGGCTCTGCTTTACTCTGCTGTAATTCTTTTGATGTATTTTTCTGGAGTTCTGATGGCAGGAAAACTTTATCATCCTGTAAAAAATGATTTTGTATCCATCCTCGCCACCATTGCTAATTTAGGAATGGGTATTTTATATTTTATTTTCAAAATTATCTTTGGCTATTCAGGAAATCCAGCCCATCCTTTAAATGAATATGGAACGGTTTTTATACTTTCTGCTGGGCTTATGAATTACCTTTTAATTCTGGAAGTGGAAAAAATTATGAAAGAGGAAAAGAAATGAAGAGCCATATATTTTTAATGTTTTATTTTGCCCTCCTTGCTTCTCTCTTCTTTTCTCACTACTGGGCAAGGGGGAAAAAGGAAGTCCTGAAAGAATTTTTAAAACTTATGGCTTATATGATAATTGGAGGAATAGCAACTGCTTGGGTTTTATACTTTTTCCCCCTAAAATAACAAAAATTTTGAGAGCATTGCCTGCAGTTATTTATATGTCTTTTATATTTTTTTTATCTTCCCAGTCAAGCCCTCCCCTTTTTATAGATATAACTAATATAGATAAATTAATCCATTTTATTGAATATTTTATCCTGGGTTTGCTTTTATCTTTAATTCAGCTTCCCTTAAAAATTTTAATTTCCCTTGGAATAATTTATGGTGGTCTGGATGAAATTCATCAGAGCTTTGTCTCAGGCAGAGATTGTTCTCTATTTGATTTTTTATTTGATTCCCTGGGGGTCTCTATTGCCCTTTTAGGAGTTTGGCTTTGGAAAAGAAAAAAATCCTTATAGTAGCAGGGGAAGCTTCGGGAGATCTCCACGGAGCAAATCTTGTAAGGTCCTTAAAAAAGGAAAGGAATATAGATTTTTTTGGAATAGGTGGAGAAAAATTGAGGGCTCAAGGGGTTGAAATTTTAGCAGATATAGAAAAAATTTCAGTTATGGGCTTCTTTGAAGTCCTTTTTAAAATACCCTATCTTTACTTGATTTATAAAAAAATATTAAAAAAAATAAAAAAGGAAAAGACAGATCTGGCAATTTTAATTGACTACCCTGGTTTTAATTTTATTTTAATGAAAAAGTTATACCATTTAGGGGTTCCTGTGGTCTATTACATCTGCCCACAGGTATGGGCATGGAAAAAGGAAAGGGTTAAACTTCTCAAAGCTTATACAAAAAAGAGATTGGTCATCTTCCCTTTTGAAGAAGAATTTTTTAAAAAGGAAGGTGTGGAAGCCATTTATGTTGGACATCCACTTCTGGATATAATGGAAAAAATAGAACATATGGAAGAAAATAAGATTAAAATAGGTATATTCCCTGGCTCCAGAAAAGGGGAAATAAAAAGAATTCTTCCAGAAATGCTAAAAATTTGTCAATACTTAAAAGAAAACTTAGAGAAGGTTGAATTTTATATAAAAATTTACAAACCTTTAAAGGATTTTATTTATAAAAGATTAAAAAAATTTCCTCTGGATTTCAAACAAATAGAAGAGGTAACCCCTCTTACTTTTTCCTTGATGACTTCAGGGACTGTGACCCTGGAAAATGGGCTATATTTAAATCCAGGGGTTGTCTTATATAAATTAAATCCCCTGACCTATCATTTATTAAAAAATAAGGTAAAGACAAAATACATTTCCATAACCAATATATTGCTAAATGAGATGGTCTATGAAGAATTTTTGCAAGAAGATGCCAGGGCTTCAAAAATTAAGGATTTTGTGTTAAATTTAGTTCAGGATAAGGAAAAATTAAAGGAAAAGAGGGAAAAACTCTCCCGAATTCAGGAAATTTTAAAGAAAGGTGCAGTTGAAAAAGCAAAGGAAGAAATTTTAAAATTAATATAATTTATGAAAGTATTTTTAAGGCTGCTTAAATTTATCAAACCCTACTCTGGCTGGATTGCCATTGCCCTCATTTCTATGATTTGTGTCTCCATATCTTCTGTTACTGCTGCCTATCTTATAAAACCCCTCTTTGACAATGTTTTAATAGGAAGCAAGGAAATAGCCAAGACAGGTTCTTTCCTTGCAGAAAAATTAAATATTCTCTACAATTATTACATAAAAGAAGCCACAAAATATATGTCTATGGAATGGGCTGTGGCTTTATCAATTTTTATAGCCATTTTAATAAAAAGCATCTCCACTTTTTTTTCTACCTTTTCTTTTGGAGTAATTGGAATATCTTTGGTAAACGATTTAAGAAACTATCTTTATAGCAGAATTATTTATCAACCCCTGAGCTTTTATGCAAAAGAGCCAGTGGGAACCCTGATTTCAAAAATTGTATCCGATGTAAATTATATTTTAACTGCCTTTGGAGAACGCCTTGGGGATATTTTTCAGGAAACCTTCACTGTGATAGGGCTTTTAATTTTTATATTTTCCATAAATTTTAAACTGGCACTACTTTCCCTCCTGCTTATGCCACTTCTTTTGCTTCCCATAATCAGATTCACCCGTTCTTTGAGGAAGGCCTCCCATAAAAGTATGGAAAAGATGGGGGAAATGACCTCTGTTTTATCCCAAACCCTAATTGGAATTAAAATTGTAAAAGCATTTACAGCAGAGGAATATGTAAAGGAAAATTTCAAAAACCTTTCAATGAAACAATTAAAACATAACATAAAGGCAAGGAAAATCCACGACTTAAACGGACCCATCATGGAATTTATTGGAATTACCTTTGCCCTGGGTATGTTTATCTATGCTGGCTATTTAATAAAAGTAGGTCAGATGAGTGTGGGAAGTTTTTCTTCCTTTCTGGCTGCCCTTTTTATGCTTTATGCTCCCATAAAAAAGATAAACAAGGCAAATCTGGCAATCCAGCAGGCAGTTTCAGCAGGAGAAAGAATTTTCCAGATTTCAGACAGGGAAAATGAAGGGGACGAAACTTCAAAAATTGAAGAGATTCCTGTGCTTAAAGATAAAATAAAATTTGAAAATGTCTCTTTTTCTTACAATGAAAGGGAAGTTTTAAAGGATATAAGTTTTGAACTGCCAAAAGGGAAAACCCTTGCAATAGTTGGGGCATCTGGCTCTGGAAAATCCACCATTGCTTCCCTTCTTATGGGATTTTACCAGCCCCAGAAAGGGAAAATCACCATTGATGGAGTGGATATAGAAAATTTTAGTAAAAAAGCCTTAAGGGGCTTTATTGGATTTGTTTCTCAAGAACCAATTCTTTTCAATGATACCATATTAAATAATATATGTTTTGGAGAAAAGAAACCTGACCTTAAAAAAGTCCAGGAAGTTGCAGAATTGAGTTATTGCAAGGAATTTATAGAGTCCCTTCCCTTAAAATATGAAACCAATGTGGGAGAACTGGGGAGTTTAATATCTGGAGGCGAAAGGCAGAGGATCTGCCTTGCCAGAGCCCTTTACAAAAACCCCCCTGTCCTGATACTGGATGAGGCAACCTCCAACCTGGATGCCAATGCAGAAAAGATTGTGCAGAAGGCAATTGATTCAATTTTAAAAGAAAGGACTTCCCTGGTGATTGCCCATCGCCTTTCCACGGTTGTAGAAAGTTATAAAATTCTGGTCCTGGAAGAAGGGAAAATTGTGGAGGAAGGAACCCACAAAGAACTAATGGAAAAGAGGGGAAGGTACTATGAACTTTTCAAAATTCAAACTGGAGGATAAATGGCAAAAATATATTCCCTAACAGGTTTTGCTGAAGGAAGGACAGAAAATTTTAAATTTACAATTAAAAGTTATAACAACAGATTCTTGGATATAAATTTTCAAATTCCTGATTTCTTTCAAAATCTGGAACAGAAATTAAAGGTTAAAATTCAGGAAAAAATAAAAAGGGGAAAAATTTATGTAAAGGCAGAGATGAGTTCCTTTCAAATCCCTTACAAATTCCAAATAAACAAAGAACTTTTAAGGGAATTTATTTCTGTTTTCAAAGAAATCCATCCTGAAATGCAATATTTTCCCTTTACCCTTCTTCAAAAGGAAAGTTTTATTTTGTGGGAATATGAACCTGACATCAAAATAATAGAGGAATTTGAAAAGGGCTTTGACCTTACACTTCAAAATTTCTTAAAGAGCAGGCAAGAGGAAGGAGAAAAGTTAAAAGATATAATTTTAAATATTTCAAGGGAGCTCAAGGCTAATTTAAAAGAAATAAAAGAAAAACTTGAAAATCAAAAGGAAACCCTTTATGAAGATTATAAAAAGAACCTTAAAATGCTCTTTGAGGATTTAAATTTTAGTGAAGACAGGATTGCTCAGGAAGCGGCTTTTCTTGCAATGAAAATGGATGCACGGGAGGAAATTGAAAGAGCCCTTCAATTTAATGAAAGAATAATAGAGAAATTTGAAAGGGCAGAAGGTCTGCAGGGAAAGGAAATTGATTTTTTAACCCAGGAAATTTTAAGGGAACTTCAAACCCTTTCACAAAAAATAAAGGACATAAATTTAAGAGAAATTGCTTTAAACTGTAAAATCTTAAACGAACAGATAAGGGAGCAGGTTCAAAACCTTGAATAGATGGATTTACCATATAGTTTCATCAAAAAGATACACAGGAGGTGCACAGGTTGGTTATCTATGGCACAAAGCCCTCCTTAAAGGAGGAATTGAAAGTTATTTTATATATGAAGGTGGATATAAACTTGAAAAGAAGATAAAAGAAGAAAAAAATACAATTCCCTATTACAATTTTAAAGATAAAATAAAGAAAATATTAAAAATTCCTGAAAATTCCATAATTTTAGCACACCTTTCAGAAGACCACTGGCTCTCCTTTTTTTTGAGAAAAAAGAAAGAGAGGGTGCTGGTTTTTCACAATAATAAAGCATTAAAAAAGGACTTTCTCCATAAAATAATTTACAAAAACACAAAAAAGGCAATTTTTGCCTATCTTTTAGAAAAAAATCCCCCTTTTCAAAAATATAGAATTTTTCCCCCTGTCTATGACCTAGAAACCTTTAAAAGGGGAAGACAGCCAAATGAAATTTTAAATATATGTTCTATTGGAAAAATGGAAAAGGAGAGGAAACAGGAAAAATTTTTATTTTTATGTAAGGAACTTAAAGATTTAAATTTTCCTTTTAAAGGTTATGTGATTGGGCAGGGAAACTATCTGGATAAATTAAAAGAAATTTCAAAAAAGCTGGGGCTGGGTGAGGAAATCCATTTCCCTGGATATTTTGAAGATGAAAAACTGGCAGAAATATTAAAGGAAATGGATTTTCTGGTCTGGGTTTGCCCTGGTTCCCAGGGAGCCCATAGAGCAGTTCTGGAGGCAGTTTTATGTGGTGCTGTCCCCTGTTCCTTTGAGATGGAAGGTATAAGATGGTGGATAGAAGATTTAAAAACAGGGATTATTTTATTAGAAAATTTAAGGGAATCCGCTAAAAAAATTATAGATACCTTTAAAAATAAAAATTATTTTATGGATTTAAGAGAAAATTCTTATAAAAAAGTAATTGAAATAGTGGATGAAAGGAAATTTATAAAGGAATTTATGGATTTTTTATATGAAAATAGTCCAAGTTCTCCATAAGGGCACCTTTAATACTGGTTCTGTTCATCAAATGTTCCAGCTTTCAAAAGGCTTGAAAGAATTAGGACATCAGGTAATAATTCTTGGGAGGGAAAAAACAGAGGTTGAGGAAAGAGCCAGAGTGGAAGGAATTGAATATGTCCCTATGCCTTTTAAAAATGAATTGGACCTTTTGACACTTTATAAAATCTTAAATTTCTTGAAAAGGGAAAAACCACAGATAATCCATCTTCATAAGGGTCTGGAGCTAACTCTCTTCTGGCTTGCTTCTTTTTATTTTAAAGATTTAAATCTGGTTGCCAACAGGGGTGTTTCCTTTCCATTAAAGTTTTATAACAGTATTAAATATAAATCCAGAAAGGTAAAAGCAATAATCTGTGTCTGCGACTTTATCAGGGAAATAGTCATAAAAAGCGGAAAAATAAACAAGGAAAAGGTCTTTACAGCATATGCAGGAACCGATACTGAAGAATTTAACCCTGAAAAGGAAGATGGCTATTCTTTAAGGGAAGAACTTGGGCTCCAAAGGGAAGATGAAATAATCTGTCAGGTAGGGGTAAGGGAGTGGAGGGGGTGGAAAACAGCCATTGAGGCATTTTCCCTTGTAAAAAAAGAAAGACCAGAGGCAAAACTTCTTCTGGTAGGGGCAAAAGATGAAAATTTGATAAAAGAAGTAATAGAATATGGAAAAAAATTCAATATAGGAAAGGAAATGGTGGTTTTGGGCTACAGAAAGGATAATGTAAGGGTTGCAGCAGCCCAGACCCTTTCTCTGGACCTATCCTATGAGGGGGTTGGAATTACTGGAACTTTAAGGGAAGCAATGGCAATGGAAAAGCCAGTGGTGGCAAGTGATGTGGGTGGAAACAGGGAACTGGTTTTGGATGGGGAGGTGGGTTTTCTCGTTCCTCCCAGGGATGCCAAAAGTGCCTCTGAAGCCATATTAAAACTCTTAAAAGATAAAGATTTAAGGATAAATTTTGGCAAAAAAGGTAGAAAAAGGGTGGAGGAAAATTTTTCCAAAAGGATAAGGATTTCAAAAATTGAAAAAATTTATAAAAATATACTTAAACTCTAATGAACTTTATCAAAACCTTCTAAAATCTTGGGCTGAGGGATTAAGGGAACCTGAATTTCCACTGGACCTTCCCCTACCTGCACCTTAACCTGATACTCAAAATAACCTTCTTTTGTAAAATTTAAAGTATATTCTTTGTTTTTCTGGGTTATAAAGAAAAACCTACCATTTTCATCACTTTTTCTGGCTTCTTCAAAGACATCCCACTTTATTCCTTCCACAGTAAATTGAACATTTTCAAGGGGTTTTTTGGTGAAAGCATTATATACAGTTCCTTTTATTTGGGGTGCTTCCAAGGTTTGGTCCAGAAAATATGCCCAGGCAACCCTCTGCCTCTGGACGGTTATATCCCTCCATTTGGTATAATTTGGCTGGAAACCCCCTGACCTGTCAGAGTTTACCTCAATGGTAAAGGGAAAACCACCATATTTTGCATAGGGTTCATCATCGGAAGTTCCGTCAGTTGCATAGAGGGTATTAAAGGAAGTTCCAACCCTGTATTTTCCTTTAATGCCATTGTCATCTTCCAGAATTGCATTCAGCCCTTGAGCAATTTCATAAAAAGTATCATCTTCTGGGGTATAATCACAACCATAGGGGTAAATTATATACTGCCCGTAGGAATGGTAGGTCAGATAAAACTTTGGCCTTAAGGTATACATAAGAGCCACTATACCCTGAGTTTCTGGTTCAGAACCTGCACTTTCACCCCTGTAAGTTTCATCAGTACAAACTCCAGAAGAACCCCTGCATTTGTTCCAGGTTATGGGATAATTTCTGTTTAAATCCACCGCACATTGAGGGTGCCTGTTCTTCCTCCACCAGGGATTCTGTTTGAAGACAAAAGCAGCCCCATCAGGATTTACAATGGGAACTATCCAGATTTCAATTTCATCTACCCATTTTGTAACCCTTTCATCTTTTCCATAATTGGAAAGGAGGTATTCAATGGCGTCCTTTGTGATTTCCGCAGTCATAACTTCTCGGGCATGGTGCTGTCCATCCATTAAAAAAACAGGTTTTGGGCCAATTTTTCTGGAACTTGTGATTTTTACAGCCCATTGATTATGCCCTTCAAAAAGATCGTTCCTTAAAAGTACCAGTTCCATTAAATCAGGGTACTGAGATGCAATGTTGAAAAGAAACTGCTCCATTTCTTCAGGGTCAGTATAGTTTAGAAGATCCGAATCCCTTAAAATACTTTCTGAATTTTCAAGGATTTCAAAATTTAAATTTAACTCCCTCAATCTTGAAAGTTCTTCCTGTTTTGCAATTATCTGTATTTTTCCACTTTGATGGTCAGCCCCTGCGATATCAAACATCTCTTTTTGCAAAGTTTGAAGGGCTAAATCAAAATTCTCAGGTGAAATAGAAACTCTGTAAAGGGTCTCTGAAGAAAAACAAAATACCCCTAAGCTTAAAATTAGAGCTAAAAACTTATAATACATAAAATAACCTCTTATCATATATTTAACAAATATTTTTCAAAAATATTCCCAAAACTTCATCCCTCTAAAACCTTAACCAGAACCACGGTAATGTTATCAGACCCATCCTTTTCATTGGCAAAATTGAGCATATTTTTAACCTTGCTCTGTAAATCATCGGGAAGGAGTAGAAGATTTTTTATTTCTTCCATTTCCAGTTCTCCATGAAAACCATCGGTGGAAAGTAAAAATATATCCCCCGGTTTTAATTTATCCTCTTTTATATCTGGCTGGACTTCCGTCTTACCCCCTATGGACCTCATTAAAATATGTTTCAATTTTGACTGCTTTCCCTGTTCCTCGGTAAGATATCCTGCTTTAATTTGTGCCTGTATGAGGGAATGGTCTTCTGTAATTTGATATAGCTCTTCCTTTCTCAAAAGGTAAGCCCTGCTATCACCCACATGGGCAATAAAATATTTATCCTCTTCTAAAAGTAAGATTGTAAGGGTAGAACCCATCCCTCTTAAATGGATTTTTTCCCTGGACCTTTCAATAACCCTTTCATTGGCAAGCTTGACTATCTCTTCAAGCCTTTTTGGAGGTTCCAGATTCTTTAAAGACTGGTAGTTTTCCTCAATGGTCTTTTTTATAATAGAAGATGCCACTTCCCCTGCCTGATGTCCCCCCATTCCATCTGCTACCAGAAAAAGATTAAAATTTTCCAAAATAAGAAAAGAGTCCTCATTATTTTCTCTTTTCTTTCCTGTTATGCTTTCCCCGTAGGATTCTATTTTATAAACCATCCATAATATAATACACAATTTTAAAAAGAATTGCAAAATTTTATAAAATCCATTAAAGTTATAATGTGAAGATAATCACCACCCATCCCAATGCAGATCTGGATTCCTTTGGAGGAATTGTTGCTTTAAAGGTTTTGCATCCCGATGCATACATATTTTTCCCTGGAGCCACAGAAATGGCTTTAAAGAATTTAATTTCTTTAAATATATACAAGATAAATGAAATTTCCTTAAAAGAAATAGAAAAGGAAGAAATTGAAAAGATTTTTGTGGTGGATCTGGAAGATCTGGAAAGGTTGGGAAAACTTTATGAAATAATTATAGAAAGAAAAATACCTCTGGAAATCTATGACCACCATCCAGAAGAAAGGACATATCCCCCCTGGGCAAAGGTCTTTAAAAAAAACTATGGAGCTGTTTCTACCCTGCTTACCCAAATTTTAATAAGTAAAAATAAAGAAATATCCCCTCTGGAAGCCAGTTTAATTCTGCTGGGAATTTATGAAGATACAGGAAGTTTTCACTTTCAGGAAACCACCCCTGAGGATTTCCAGGCAGCTTCTTACCTCCTTTCCAAGGGTGCCAATATAAATCTTATTCATAGATTTTTAATTCAGGAACTCACCCCACAACATAGAAATATTTTTGAACAGTTTTACAATACACGGGAAGATATAAAAATAAAAGATTTTGTAGTAACCTTTGGATATGCCAACCTGAGTTTCTTTGTGGAAGACATTGCCTTTGTGGTCCATCGTTTTATTGACATTATGGGAATTGAAATATTTTTTGGTTTTGTGGAACAGGAAGGAAAAATTTATTTGATAGGAAGGTCCAGAAATGAAAAGGTAAATTTAAGTCCCATTTTCAAAGAACTAAAAGGAGGCGGACATGGAGGGGCTGGCTCTGCAATACTTAAAGCAATCCCCTACACCCAGGCAAAGGCAACACTTATAACCCTTCTTACCAAATATACCCCTTCCCCAAACAGAGCAGAAGATATAATGAACCCCGTGGTCTATTTCCTTTCTCCCAATACCACCATAGAAGATGCTTTAAAAAAGATGAATTATTATCATATAAATGGAATGCCTGTAGTATCCCGGGGCAAACCCCTGGGGGCTGTTACCAGGCAACTTTTGGATAGAGCCCTATCCCATAATCTTGGCAGGACCCCTGTAAAAGAAATTATGGACCCCCAATTGCCTTTGGTAGATATATCCACTCCTCTGGAAGAATTTAAAAATTATCTTACCAAAAGTGGAAAAAGATTTATTCTGGTAATGAATAAAAAAAAGATCGCAGGGATCATAACCAGGATGGACATCTATAGAAAATTGATTGGAAAGGAAAAAATTCAAAAGGAAATTCCTCAGGAAAAGATGCTGGATATAAAAAGAATCCTGATCCAGTACTTTCCTAAAGGAGTTATTGAAAAGTTAAAAGAAATTGGAGAAATTGCAGAAAAAATGGATATGAAGGCATATCTGGTGGGGGGGACAGTGAGGGATATGCTGCTGGGATACCCCCCAACAGATGTAGATGTGGTTATTGAAGGAAATGCACTCCTTATTGGAAAAGAAATCTCTAAATTGAAAGATGCAAAATTCAAATCCCACCAAAAATTTTTAACAGGAAGTTTAACCTTTCCAGATGGTATAAAAATAGATTTGGCAACAGCCAGAAAAGAGAGGTACTGGGCTCCTGCCGCCCTTCCCGATGTGGAAGCATCCTTGATAATTTATGACCTCTCCAGAAGGGACTTTACAATAAATACCCTCATAGTTTCCTTAAATCCTTCCAGTTTTGGAAAACTTTATGATCACTTTGGAGGACTCCTGGACCTAAAAAGTAAAACCTTAAAAGTCCTTCATACCTTAAGTTTTATGGAAGACCCCACCAGAGCACTAAGGGCAATCCGGCTCTGCGAAAAATTAAAATTCAAGCTTTCCTCGGTTACTGAAAAACTTATAAGAACAGCCATAAATCAGGGGGCTTTTGAAAATCTTTCAGGAGCACGCCTCTGGGAAGAGTTTTCTTATATCTTGGAACTTCCAGAACCCTATTCGGCTATGCAAAAACTGGAAAATATGGGACTTTTAAAGGTTTTAAATCCTTCCATAAAATTAAATCAAAAAATTGAAACCCTCTTTGAAAGGATAAAGGAAATTAAAAGTTGGGCAAAAATTGAAAAACTGGAGCAAAAATACTTTAATATACTTTACATAGGTGCTCTTTCCATAAATTTAAAGGAAGAAGAAATCTTAAAACTTGCCTCAAGATTAAATTTAAATGAAAGGGAAAAAGAAATCCTTACAGGGCTTAAAAAAGTATCCCGCCTGATAAATTTTAAACTAAAAAAGGCAGAAGATCCAGTGGAAATTTACAAAGCCCTTATAAATTTTGACTGGCTATACCTTTTCTGGAGTTTTTCTGTAATAGAAGAGGAAAGGACCAAAGATAAGATAAAAAATTTCATTACAAAATATTCCAAAATAAGGACTGAAATAAAAGGAAAGGATCTTCTGGAAAAGGGTGTAAAGGAGGGACCTTTAATTGGAAAGGCACTGGAACAGGTTCTTTTTGAAAAAATAAAGGGAAATTTAAAAAACAGTGAAGAGGAATTAAATTTTGCCTTAAATTATATAAAAAACCACCAGAATCCTTGACAAAAAATTAAATTTAAGGCATATTTATGGGATGAGAAGTTACCTTAAAGGTTTAAGGTTTGCTGCCTTTTTAATTGATGCCTTAATCTCTACCATTTTTATACTCCTCTTTTCAAATATAACCTCTGCCATTTTCCTGAAAATCTTTCCAGACCTCCCCATCCCTATCTATTTAACCTGGGCTTTCTTTATAATTATAGGAATTGCTTATATCCTCCTTAAAGATGGTTTTAATGGGAAATCCTTAGGAAAAAGAATTATGGGACTTATAGTAATTCAGGAAAACAAAAAACCCTGTTCCTTTAAACTTTCTTTCATAAGAAATCTGATTCTCTTTATACCCTTTATAAATTTATATGAAATTTACCTTTTCTTAAAAAATCACCAAAGACCTCGGCTGGGAGAAAAAATCACCAATACAAGAATTGAGGAAACCTAAAAGGCAGATTTTTCGTTTATAATTGGAGGAGGTAAAATGAAAAAGTTTTTATTAATATTATTTTTGTCCTTAAACCTTTTTTCCTTTGAAGAAACCTTCAAAAAAGAGGTCCCCCTAAAAGATCTGGAAAATTTAAGGGTTGTAAATGTAAATGGAAATATTGAAATTTCAGGAGAGGAAAGGGATTCCATCCTGATTGAAGCCATAAAAAGAGCAGAAAGGCAATCTCACCTTAAAAACCTGGAAATAATTATAGGGAGGGAAGGTAAGGAATTAAAAATCGAAACAAAGCATACCAGGTCCTATTTTTTGGGATTTCTTCCTGTAAAAATGGGGGGGACAGTAAATTATAAAATAAAGGCACCAAAAAATCTTAAATTAAAAATAGAAACTGTGAATGGAAATGTAAGGGTGGAAAATATAAGCTCTTTTATAGAGGCAGAAAGTGTAAACGGGGATATATGGATTAAAGAAGCCTCAGGAAAGGGCGCCTTTGAAACAGTAAACGGGGAGATAAAAATAGAGATAAAGGAGGAAAACCCTGAGCTTAAAATAGAATCGGTCAATGGGAATATCTTTTTAAAATCAACAAAAAAAATAAATGCAAAATATTACCTGGAAGTGGTGAATGGAAAAATAAAGATAGTTCCTTCCCTTATGGAAATAAAATCCTCCAGTCCCAAAGAAATGGAAGGGATTTTAGGAAATGGAGTGGGAAAACTTCATATAGAAACAGTCAATGGAGACATTACCATAGAAACAGGGCAGGAGTTTTCCCTTTAAAAAATAAAATAGTTCCAAAAAATCCATAAATTTTTTTTAAAAAATTTATGTTATAATATTTTTATGGACTGGTTGCCACCAATTGTAGCCCACAAGAAAACTGGAAAAGCAGAAGCAATTTTTACTGCTTTAAAAGAATTTATATTATCTGGGAAAATACCTGTGGGCAAAAAACTTCCACCCACAAGGGATATTGCCAGATATTATTCTGTGGATAAATCCACCATACTGGAAGCCATAAAACTTTTGAAAAATTATGGATTGGTGGAAACCACTATTGGATCAGGAGTCATTGTAAGCCCTGTATTTCCAACCCTCCCCTTTTCCTCTTCCATAGACATAATTGAAAGAGCAGACCAGAGGGAAGAAATTTCCAAAGAGGAGGACTTAAAATTTTACTTTCTGATGCCCGATAAAAGTTTATTCCCTTATAAAACTTTAAAAAAAATACTGGAAGAAATAGTAGAAGAGGAAAGGGAAAACCTCTTTGAATATAAAGAGCCCATGGGCTACCTTCCTTTAAGAAAATGGATCGCAGAAAGGTTAAATTCAAAACCTGAAGAAGTGATGATTGTAAATGGAGCCCAGCAGGGCTTATCAATACTCTGCCAGCTTTTTCTGTCAAGTCAAAGCAAGGTGCTTTGCGAAAACCCCACCTATCCCGGGATAATACCCCTTTTAAAACTATACAATGTGGAAGTTTCCACCATTCCTTTAAAACAAAATGGCATTTGCCTTTCTACCTTAAAACATTACCTCTCCTCCCCTTTTAAATTTTTATACCTTCAACCCTCAAACCAGAATCCCACAGGAATTACATTGCCAGAAAAGACAAAGCTGGAAATTATTAAAAACCTCCCAAAACATCAAATCTGCCTGGTGGAGGATTCTGCTGACCCGATTTTTGGAGAAAACAGGACCCTTTATGAAATGGATCCTTTAAAAAGAGTTATTCATATAGGAAGTTTTTCAAAGGCATTTATCCCTGGCTTTAGAATTGGCTGGATTTGTGGACCCGAGGAATTAATAAAAAAAGCCATTTACCTGAAAGCCCTTCAGGACCTCCAGACACCCCTCCTTTTACAAATCCTGATATACCGCTTTATTGTTTCCAAGGAATTTTCCAGTTACCTTAAAGAAATGAAAAAATCCCTGAAAGCCAAAAGGGAATTTATAAAGGAAATGGTTGGAAAACTTTTTCCAGATATAAAAATTAACCTTCCTGAAAATTCTCAGGGTATCTGGTTCCCTCTTCCTGAGGGTTTTTCTTCCAGATATGTGGAAGAAAAATTAAAGGAAAAGGGGATAAGGGTAGCCAGTGGAGATAAATTTTTCCTTCAAAAGAGCCCAAAATCCTTTTTAAGGATAGCCCATTTGAACTCTTCCCGAGAAGAAATAGAAAAATTATTCACAGAACTTAAAAAAATTTTAGAAAAAGTTCCTGAAAAAAAGGAGCATAAAATAACTTTAATAATTTAGGAGGGAATATGGAATTTTTCAAAGAGGAAAGTTTTAAATTAAAGGTAGGGCTTGCAGAAATGCTCAAAGGTGGGGTTATTATGGATGTAACCAATGCAGAGCAGGCAAAAATAGCAGAGAGTGCAGGTGCCTGTGCCGTTATGGCATTGGAAAGGGTTCCCGCGGATATAAGAAAGGAAGGCGGAGTTGCAAGGATGGCTTCAATAAAAAAAATTAAAGAGATAATGGAAGCAGTTTCAATTCCAGTTATGGCAAAATGCAGAATAGGGCATATTGCTGAAGCACAAATTTTAGAAGCACTGGGAGTTGATTTTATAGATGAATCAGAGGTCCTAACCCCCGCTGATGAGGAAAACCATATCTTTAAATGGGATTTCAAAGTTCCCTTTGTCTGTGGATGCAGAAATCTGGGGGAAGCATTAAGAAGGATTGGGGAAGGGGCTGCAATGATAAGGACAAAGGGGGAGGCTGGCTCTGGAAATATTGTGGAAGCAGTAAGACACCTGAGGGCTGTAAATGGAGAGATAAGGCGCCTTACCCTTTTGAGGGAAGATGAACTTATGCACTATTCAAAACAGCTTGGGGCACCCTTTGAAATTGTCTGGTATGTCCACAAAAATGGAAAACTGCCGGTTCCAAATTTTGCAGCAGGAGGGGTCTCAACTCCTGCCGATGCAGCCCTCTGTATGATACTTGGGGCTGAAGCCGTCTTCGTGGGCTCTGGTATTTTCAAATCAAAAGACCCTGAATTAAGAGCTAAAGCCATTGTCCAGGCAGTAACTCATTACAAAGATCCGAAGAAACTTGCTGAAATCTCAGAAGATTTAGGTGAAGCAATGTTTGGAATTGATGTGGCAAAACTTTCAGAAGAGGAGAAACTTTCAAACCGTGGATGGTAAAAAGGTAGGCGTCCTGGCACTTCAGGGTGATTTTTCCCTTCATATAAAAATGCTGAATACTTTGGGTATTGAATCCAAGGAAGTAAAAAAAATTGAGGATTTGAAGGAATTAACACACCTGATAATCCCTGGTGGAGAATCCACCACCCTTTTGAATTTTTTTCAAAAGGAAAACTGGTTTGAGCCCTTGAAGGATTTTTCAAGAAAAAACAAAGTTATGGGAACCTGTGCTGGGGCTATACTGCTGGCAGAGGAAGTGGAAAATCCCCAGCAGGAATCTTTAAAGGTAATCCCAATGAAAATTAGAAGAAATGGTTATGGAAGACAGGTGGATTCTTTCATTAAAAAAATTGAAAAACACTCCTTTGGAGAAAAACCCATAGAAGGAGTTTTCATAAGGGCTCCAAGGATAATAAGTATAAAAGAAGGGGTAAAAGTCCTGGCAGAAATAAATGGGGAGCCTGTGGCTGTTGAATATAAGAATGCCCTGGCACTGACTTTTCACCCTGAAGTTTCAGAGGAAGAGGCTGTTTATAAATATTTTTTAAGGATTTAATATGCTAAATAGAGAAAAGATTATTGAAAATTTAAAAGATGTAAAAAACAAGGTAGTTATAATGAGCGGGAAAGGCGGGGTGGGAAAGAGTACCATCTCCACATATCTGGGACTTTCCCTATCCAAAGAAAAAAAGAGGGTTGGGCTTCTGGATTGTGACTTTCACGGTCCCACAATCCCAAAACTTTTAGGGATTGAAAGGTTTAAACCAGAGGTTTTAGGAGACAAAATACTACCCATTGAATTTGATGAATATTTCAGGGTTTTATCCATTGCTTTTTTCCTTCAAAGTACCGAGGATGCAGTCATCTGGAGGGGACCTTTAAAAATTGGAGCAATAAGGCAGTTTTTGGAAGAAGTCCACTGGGGAAACTTGGACTTTTTATTATTTGACCTTCCTCCTGGCACGGGGGATGAACCCTTAACCATTGCACAACTTATCCCTCCTCCTGTCCACTGTATAATTGTCACAACACCCCAGGAAGTTGCATTAACTTCTGTAAGAAAATCCATAAACTTTGCAAAGAAATTAAAGATGAATATTTTAGGAATTGTGGAGAATATGAGCGGGCTCACCTGCCCTCATTGTGGTAAGGATATACCCTTCTTCAAAAAAGGGGGCGGAGAAAAGTGTGCTATGGATTTAAAAATTCCATACCTGGGGGGGATACCTTTTGATCTGGATCTTATGTCTTCCTCTGATTCAGGAAAACCCATTTTTTATTTAAGTGAAGACAAGAAGGCAAAAGCTCCCATAATGGAAATAGGGAAAAAAATACAGAATATATTATGAATTCTGCGCTTCTGCTTTCCAGCACTGGAAGTCCCCAGAGGGCTGAAATTGAAGAGATAAGAACCTTTCTGAAAAACTTTTTGGGGGATAGAAAACTCATAAAATTGCCAACCTTTATTCTTTACCTTATTTTAAAAATAAGACCCAGAAAGGTAAAAGAAAAATATAAAAAGATACTTATAAAGGGACTTACTCCTTTAAATTTTTATATGAATGGGTTGAGGGAAAACTTGCAAAAAAGTATTCCAGAGTTAAAAATTGAAATTGGAAACCTTTATGCCCCTCCCTACCTTAAAGATAAAATAAAAGAATTAAAAAAATCCAATTTCAGAAGGATATATCTCTTGCCCCTTTATCCTCAGGGCTCTCC